>JANYDO010000442.1 GCA_025363605.1 Candidatus Kapaibacterium sp. | reverse complement strand
GCATCTTCGGAAATGATGTTGCTACCATTCCTGTAAATGAGTGCAAATAGTTCTGACAGATCAGGTCTGAAGCGGTTTCTTGTGAAGCACAGACAGGAGTGTCTGTGCCACAGAAATCAGATTTAATCTGGTAGCACAGACACTCTTGTCTGTGTAGTCCTTGTCTGTGTAGTCCTAAAATTGTCAAAACTACTGTAAATGTACAGAAATACAAAGACGGGAAATATTCCTCAAGGTTGCACACCAGTATCCCCAGGCGGCGCGTACGGTAGAATCACGCGGAAGGTCGTCCCGACGTTCACGGTGCTTTCTACTTCAATAGTTCCGCCGTGCATATTGACTGCTCGCTCCACGATAGCAAGCCCCAAGCCGCTTCCCTGAATTTCACCAACGTTTTTGCCGCGATGGAATGTTGCAAAAAGTTTCGGCAAATCCTCCGGCGTAATCCCGATACCGGAATCTTGAATGGTGATGACAGCCGCTTCGGGGGTGGCTTTGACGGCAAAGCGTACTTCGGTATCGCTCGGCGAGTATTTGTATGCATTAGAAAGCAGATTGCCGAAAATAAGCCGGAGGAGTTTGGGGTCGGCAACCATCGGCAGCGCTTGAACACTGTACTCTGAAAACGTAGAATGTGTTTGCCCCAGACTTTTCTCATGCTCACGGACTAATTCACGGCAAAATTGTACGAGGTCAATGTTGTCCGGATCGAAAGGTAGCTTGCCGGAATCGGACTTGCCCACCAGCAAAATATTATCCAGCAAACTCGCCATTCGCTCCAAACCGGTGATAATATCTTGCACCGATTCCCATTTGTCTTCGATGGGCGTGGTGTCCCAGTAGCGGCGCAAAATCCCCGAAGCCAGCATCATTCCTGCAAGCGGTGTGCGGAGTTCGTGCGAGGCAATCGTCACGAAGCCGTATTTGAGTGCAGTGATTTCGCGCTCTTGCTCCAAGAGTTGGCGCGTCTTGAAGTCGGTAATATTTTGGCAAACGAGCATCACTGCGTCAATCATCTGACGCTCCGCTGCAATCGGTACGGAATAGACCAGGTACGGTTCTCCGCCAAGCGCAATCTCGAAGGAGTGCGATTTGCCCTCGAATGCCTGCATAATGGCGGCTTCGGCGGCTGACGCAAGCGGTTCGGCAAGCGTGCGCACGTTGCCGTCGTCATTCAGTGGCAGCTTTTCCAATTGCGTTCCTTCGGCAAGAATACATTCCCACTTTTTATTGAGCAGCACCACTGCGCCATTCGGAAAATTTTGTGCCAGCGACCGATAGCGCTTTTCTGCCTGCCAGAGTTCGGCTTCGAGTTGGCTGCGCTTGTTCAGCTCGACGCGAATTTCGTCAATAAATTCCTGCAAATCCTGCGTTTTTTGCTTTACGTCGCCCGCAAGCCGTTCGTTGTCCTCGGTGAGTGACTCGTTCGTTTGGATGAGGTCGGTAATATCCGTGTAGGTACAAAGCGCATACTTCTCCGGCGCGTCAATAGTAATGTTGCCGAGAGGTGTCGTTTGGACTTGTGCGTAAAAAGGCGTACCGTCGGTGTGAATGTGCTTTGCGGTCAGTAGTTGTGCGACTCCCAGCGACAATACATCGGCAACCATGTCTTTATCTCTTTTGTCAACATAATCCAAGAGGTTTGTGCCGATGATGGTTCTATGCGTCTCGCCCAGCATAGCAGCAAAGGCGGGATTGGCAGTGATAATCCGGCACAATGGAAGCCTCGCTGTATCGTCTTCGTAAAGCCCCGAAGTTTCGGCTTCCGGGAGAAGGTCACCAACGGAAACAATCGCAATTCCGGCGGCAGTCTGCTCGAAGACGGCTTTGCGCAAGGTGGCGAGAGAAGGCTTTTTTGCTGGAGTTTTCATAGTATGCGGTTCAGTTCGGTCGTACAGTTTTTCATCGTGCCGAAAATACACGCTTTTCCGCTAGAAAACAAGCACCAAGAGTACAAAACTCTTGCGGTCAGAATTGCTTGCACTTCGTGTGTTCTGCGTTACTGTATCGCCAAGAATTTTTCAAGCCTGTCTGCAACAAAACTCCCTAAAGTCTGTATATTTGACCACAACCGTATTTTTTTCACTCATTTGTTCGGCATTATGCTTGCACTTCTTCAAATTGAACTGATTAAAACCCTGAAACGACGTGCCTTCTGGGTTTCGTTGGGATTGTTCCTTCTCTTTTTTATACCCATTATGGCGGCTGCTTTCGGTCGTGGCGGCAATATTATGATTAACGACCAAAAACTCATGTCTATTGCCGTGCCGCAAGGCTGGGGGCTGATGCTCGACCTACAAGGGCTGGACGTGGCTTCGATGGCGCGTCTGTTTTTGCCCGTGATGGTGTGTATTTTTGTGGGTAGTGAATTTGTCTTCAAGACCTCGCGCCAGAACATCATTGATGGGCTTTCGCGCGAGCAGTTCTTCCTTGCGAAAATGGTTTTTGTTGTCTTTATGGCGGTCGTATTTTTTGTGATTTACCTTTTGCTTGTCATCACCTTCGGCTACATCATTGTGGATAAAAGCGAGATTACAGGCGCGATTATTCGCGGTGTTGATCTGCAAATGATGGGCGCATTTCTCGTGATGCTTATCGGTTTTGGCTTGATTGCTACGCTTTTCGGCATCGCATCGCGCAATACCGGCACTGCTATCGGTCTCTTTTTCTTCTACTCCACCGTCGTAGAGCAGATTGCGCCGAACCTTCTTCGCTTGAAAGAATCCCTTCGCCCCTTTGCAGATTATTTTCATTATTTGCCCATTAACATTTTCCGCGAAGTCGTGAAGCCCGGTCGCTACGATGTGGACTTTATTGGCGCAAAACTGGGAAAAATGTCCGGTCAAGCCGCTACCGCTGACCTCACCACCCAAACCGTCTGGGCGTGTGCAATGCTGTACATCATTCTTCTGGCATCGGCATCATACCTGCTCTTGAAGAAAACTGACCTGTGAAGAAAAGTATGAAGTCATAGTACACGACAAATAGTACACGACAAAAATATTTTCTCAGTGGCACAGACATTCTTGTCTGTGGATTCCCTTGAAAACCGCTTCAAACCTCACAGACAAGAATGTCTGTGCTGCCGAAGTTAGTTTTTATGCTATCTGTGAAATTTTTCGTGTACTGAGAATATAAATCGCTTGGAAGCAAGCAGAACTTAATTCGGAACATCTTATCAATCTGAATTTCAATACAACTTATTATGGCAATCATCGAAGTACATAACCTGACGAAGGTGTACAGCACCCTCGTTACACGCAAGCAAAAATGCGCTGTGGACAATGTTTCTTTCAGCGTGGAGCAAGGACAAATTTTCGGTTTTTTGGGACCGAACGGAAGCGGCAAAACGACCACTATCGGGATGCTGCTGGACATTATCAACCGCACGAGCGGTGAAATCAAACTTTTTGGCAGCACCAATCTG
>JANYDO010000423.1 GCA_025363605.1 Candidatus Kapaibacterium sp. | reverse complement strand
AGGCGGCGAGAACTTTACCAAACCTTCAAATGTACCAAGCCAAAGCGTACCATCGGCATCAGCAGCAAGTGCATAAATATCATTGGCAAGAGGGGCAATAGCAAAATTATCAGAGGCTTGTGGGATTGAACCAAAGTTTTTGAACGTGGTAAAGGTGTGAGTGGTACGGTCGAATTTTCCTAGCCCATCATTTGTCGCAAGCCAAAGCGCTCCCGAGGCATCTTCCGCAATAGCGCGAATGTCAGTCCCCAGACTGTTTGCGTTTGTTCCCGCGCGTCCTTGAGGCGTTGACCCTGTACCGAAATTGGTGAATTTCTCGGTAGTATAGTCGAACATACTCAGACCGCCATTTTTCGTGCCAATCCAGAGCATACCATTTTTGTCTTCGTAAAGTGCTTGGATGTGACTGTCTGATATGCTACCCGCCTGCACAGAACTCCGAAAAACTGTAAACGTGTAGCCGTCAAATCGGTTTAAGCCATCTTGCGTCCCGACCCACACAAAACCACGTTTATCCTGAAGAATGCAGAAAACGGTGCTTTGCGATAAGCCTTGCTCTAGGGAATAATGGGAAAATTTTAGTATCGGCTGAGTATGAAGCAGTGTTGGTTCATCGAAAAAGCAAAGAATAGCCACCGCAGCCAAAACAACGCAATGAAATTGTTTAGACCAATGCCGTAGTCTTTCCGGCAGAATGGAAAATTGGAATGTCTGAGACGATAAGAAGTCGTGTAACGGCATGGTTCCCGTGGGTTTATCAGTGTGCCTTGTGAATTGTTGTTCATTATTTCCTCCCTATCCACATTTTGGAGGGAATCACCACAAATATAGCAACATCTTTGCATTATCAGTGCGTTTGCAGTGCCAAATTCGGGTATTTTTGTTAGTTTTGTTTCGATAAACATCGCCCGTAAAGCTCAGTAAGCCTATTTCTTCACAAATCAAAAATTGCGTCACGCAAACGAAACCTATATGCCACAAAAGAAGCACGTTATTGTCGTTGGTGGAGGTCTGGCAGGTTTGAGCGGTGCTATACGCCTTGCACGAATGGGCTTTCGGGTACAGCTTTTTGAGAAGAATGAGCGCGTAGGCGGTAAAATGAACACCCGGCGCTTGCAGGGCGCTTCGGGCGAGTACCGCTTTGGTACAGGTCCTTCACTGCTAACGATGCCGTTTGTTTTTGATGAACTCTTTGAATTTGCAGGCGTGGAGCGCTCTTCAGTGCTGGATTTTGTGCCTGTCGAACCAATTTGCCGATATTTTTTCTCCGATGGTACACGCCTGAACGCTTACGCCGACAAGCAGCGTATGGCGCACGAACTACACCACGTTATTTCGCCCGATGAAGCTCGGCATTATCAAGATTTTCTACGCTATACCGAGCGAATTTATGACCTGACGGCAGAAATTTTTCTTTTTACGCCCTTTCAGGAATGGAAAAAGCTACTGCGGGCGCGGTATCTCCCGACTCTTTTGCGTTTGCCGCAAATTGATGCCATGCGTACCGTCCACAAAGCGGTGACAAGCTATTTTCACGACCCGCGTCTTGTGCAACTTTTCGACCGCTATCCCACGTATAATGGCTCCAGTCCATTTGAAGCGCCGGCTACGCTGAATATCATTCCGTGGGTGGAATATGGCATCGGCGGCTATTATGTGCGTGGAGGAATGTATCGTATTGCTGAAGAAATGATGCGGCTTGCCGAAGCGCTTGGTGTGGAGATTGTAACGAATGCCCCCGTTGAAAAAATTCTTCACGATGGCAAGTGCGTAAGCGGTGTGCAAGTGGGCGACGAGAAATACTCTGCCGACTACGTTCTTTGTAATGCCGATGTCGTCGAAGCGCACAATACCTTGATTGACGGTTTCCCACAACGAAAAAAACGCCTAAACCGCCTCGAATCGTCGCTTTCAGGGATGGTATTTTTCTGGGGCATGAAGAAACAATTTCCCGAACTTACGCATCATAACATCATCTTCTCGAGTGATTATCGCCGTGAGTTTGAGCAGATTTTTACCCAAAAAGTAGCACCCGACGACCCGACGGTCTATATTTCGATTAGCTCCAAAACCGATCCTGAACACGCTCCCGAAGGCGGCGAAAACTGGTTTGTGCTGTTGAATATGCCTTACTTAAACGGGCAAAACTGGCGCAACGCGCAAGAGCGCATGAAATCTGCTGTCCTGGAGCGATTGCTTGCTGCGGGCATAAACGCAGAATCTGCGATTGAAGCCGAGTCTGTGCTTACTCCGCAAGACCTCTACGACCTTTATCGTAGCAACAAAGGCAGCATTTACGGTATCTCATCCAATACGCAGACGGCAGCATTTATGCGCCCTGCAAACCGAAGTCGCGATGTGCGGGGGCTGTACTTCTGCGGTGGCTCATCGCACCCGGGCGGCGGAGTACCGCTTGTAGTGCTTTCGGGCAAGATGGCAGCAGAGTTGATTGGCGAAGATGCGGGAGTGCGATGAGGATCGGAATTACGCAACAGCATTGTCGTTCCAAGCATTGTAATTCCAAGCATTTTCCATGAAATTTTGGTAAATTGCCCGCACATACCATCTTCCTAGACTTGAATTCAAGAGATATTTTTTAACCGTTTTCTCACTTTTATCTTTACAGAGATATTATGACATTCTTCATTGCTCGCCGCCCGGCGGCATTGCTTGTTGCTTTGATTGGTATTGTTGCGCTCGGTTGCGCAAACCAAGATGCAGAAGCACAGCAGGCAAAAAATTCTGCCGCAAAAGCAAAAACAGCAGCAGCCCCCGCTACGGCGAATGGTTCTCAAGTCTTTGCGTTGAAAAGCGTACAAGTTCCTAAAGGTGTCATGCTAGCGGATTTTTCATGGACAATGAACGGCAAAGACGTGAAGTTTTCCGAATACACCAAAGGCAAAACTGTTTTTCTGAACTACTGGGCTACATGGTGTCCGCCGTGCCGCCGCGAAATTCCTGATATTGTCGAACTTGCCAAAGAGTATGGCGATAAAGTCGTATTTATCGGCATTGCACTTGAAAACGAATCTACTCCGGCAGCAGGACAAAAGCTGGTTTCTGCCTTTGCAACAAAGAGCGGTATGAATTATATCAATCTTGTTGCCGTCGGAGACATCCAAGGTCCTGTTTCTGCGTTGTACAGTCCTGTGGAAACGATTCCAACGACTTTTATTTTCAGCAAAGACGGGAAAGTTGCTCAACGGATTGACGGCTCGACGAATAAAGAGAGCTTCCTTATGGAGCTTAAAAAAGCAATGTAATTGCACAACACTAGACGCACATTTTTTCTCCAAACTGCCATGAAAAGCCGACACTTACTTGCTTTGCTTTGTACGCTGATTACTTTCATAAGCATACTAAATCTTGCGAAAGCGCAAGTACCTTCTTCGCAACGTATTCAGCGGACGTTGATGAACAGCAAGGCGGGTGTACAAAACGCACTACCTGAAAACGTCCAATTACGTGGATGCAATGCAAGCGAAAGTGGTGTATCTATTGGCGATGCAGAGAAAACGCAAGGCGACATCATTGTTCATGAGGGCGTAAGCGTTTCTGACGATACGCCCTTTCTTATGTGCGGTATCACGCTTCGCCTTGCAGGTGCTGCACCCGACAATGTCCGTGTCTTTGTGCGCCCTGTCGAGCAGAATGGCGTTCAGCCGGAAGCAAAATGGATAGCGCTTCGATTCGACGACCACGGCGACGATAGCGATGCGGCAAACGATGCAGTGCGGAGTATGGGCAATATTACGTTGCATACCCACCCGGCTTTTCTTCCCGTCAAAACGCAGCGCATTGAGGTCAAAATTGAACTTCGGCGTAGCGCCCTTTGGCGCAGTCCCGTTCTGCAAGAATATCAATACTTTGTTCACAGTCCGGGGCATACCCCCGAAAACGTACAAGCATTGTTACAACAAGTTGTCCAAGAAAATCTGCCAGCAGCAGCAACCCAAGGAGACAAGAGAGGTGCAAGGCTTCAAAGTGCAGTGATTGCACGTCCTACCTTCGCAAGCCGTACCGAATGGGGTTGCCCGTGGGGACAGACAAGCGGTCCAAATACGCTCACTTCCACTCCGCCGACGCACCTTATTGTGCATCATTCCTTTAGTCCGGGAAATGACGTGACCGATTGGCCGGCAGCCGTGCGCGGTGTGTGGAATTATCATGTTAATTCTAATGGTTGGTCGGACATTGGCTATAACTGGCTCATAGACCCGAAGGGTGTGATTTATCAGGGTCGGGCGTGGGTGGACACCAATGACAACTCAATGGGAGCACATTTCTGCGGCTACAACCGCCAAACGATGGGCGTGTGTATGCTTGGTGATTACAATAGCATTGTCCCCAGTGATGCCGCGCTCCGAAGCCTTGTGCGTCTGCTGGCGTATCGTGCTTCTACCAATGGCATTAACCCTCGCGGTGTGGCGTTTCACGAAAGCTCTGCCCGCAATTTGAATAATATTTCTGGACACCGCGACGGATGTAGCACCGATTGTCCGGGCGATATGCTCTACCCTCAGCTACCGACCTTACGCAATCGTGTCTTTGCGCTCCTGAATCCACCTGTCATAGAGCGCTCCGCAGTGACGGTAATCAATCAAGAATCCGCGCAGCTCTCAGCGTTTGTTCGCCCCAACGGTTCGGCAACAGACGTATTTGTCGAGTGGGATAACGCTGCTTCTGCCGCTCCGACGCTTCGTAATCGCCGTTTGGTGCGCCAATTCACCGCTCAAGATACCGCTCAATCCGTTGGTATAACGCTCTCTGGTCTTGAATCAAGCGCATCCTACACGTACCGCTTTGTTGCACAGAATTCTGATACTGCTGCGCAAACACTGCAAGCCGTTTTCAGTCTGATGCGTACCGGAATTGTCCAGCAGAACATGAATAATGCGGATGCGCTCAGTATTACACCGAATCCTGTTATTGGTATTGGTCAAATTCAGTATACGCTGCCTGAGCCATCATTCGTGCGCATTCGTCTTGCGGATGTTCGAGGAAATATAATTGCTACACTATTTGAAGCGAATCAGTCGGCAGGCTTGCAAATAGTCACTTTTTGTGAAGAAAATATTGCAAGTGGTCTGTATTATTGTTATTTTGAGAGACTGAACGATATTTCTCTTCGACGCATCGTTCGCCCCGTAATGGTTCTCCGATAACCATATATTGATTACCAACCGCAGTAAACTTTCGTACAATCATGGAATCTGTTTCTATACAATCACTAAACGACCCTTTAGCACTGCCGGCAATTATCAATCCGGCAGATATTGTCATTCTTATTGCTGATGACCTTCAAGATAATCTGAATATTGTCAAGGCAGTTCTCGGCTACAAAGGGTACAGAGTGGAAACGGCAAAGAATGGAAAACAAGTGCTGGAAGAAGTGACTAAACAGATACCCGACCTTATTCTGCTGGATATTCAGATGCCGGAAATGAACGGTTTCGAGGCGTGTCGCCACTTGAAAGCAAATCCTGAATTCAAAGAAATTCCCGTTATTTTTCTGACGGCAAAGGCGGACAGTTACGATATTGTGGATGGATTCAAGCACGGTGCGGTTGATTATATTACAAAACCTTTTAATACCATGGAGCTCTTGGCGCGCGTGCAAACGCACCTCGAACTGAAGCGATCGCGCGACCTTCTTGCCGAGAAGAACAAGTACCTCGAAGTCATTACTGCCGGTCTGACCAAACTGAACAACGAAAAAAATGATTTTATGGAGATTGCTGCACACGACCTCAAAAATCCATTGACGACCATTAGAGGCTTGGCAGATTTTCTGCGTCGTGATTTCGATTTTGCGCCAGCCGGAGGTATGAAGCTGATGTTGGAGAATATCGTTAAATCTTCGGAACGAATGTTTTCTATTATCCACAATTTGATGGATGTGAGTGCAATTGAAGAAGGTAGTTTTCGCTTTGATGCTACACCGGTAGATGTAGAGGTGGCTGTACGGGATCTTGTTGAACAGTATCAATATCAAGCTGATGTGAAGCATATCTCTCTAGAGTTGGATATTCCTCCGCAGATAGTCGCAACGATACACGGTAATTTTGATACGCTGACTCAGGTTTTTGATAATCTTCTTTCCAATGCCATTAAATATTCCCCCGATAGAACCACAGTCGTCATACGTCTTTCCAAGAATGATTTGCATGTACGCTGTGAAATACAAGACGAGGGTATGGGTATTTCAGAAAGTGATAGAAATAGTCTCTTTGGGAAGTTTGTTCGGCTTTCTGCCCGACCAACCGGCAATGAGGCTTCAACAGGTCTTGGATTGTATATTGCAAAAAAATTGACAGAAGCTATGAATGGGACGATTCAATGCTTGTCTGAACCAGGAAAAGGCTCTATCTTTATTCTTGAATTTCCTGCCTTGACGGTATGAGGCTGCTCAAATCAAAATAATGTTTGATGTAATGTTACGCTTGATTGAAAGCGAGATGAAATGAAATTCTCTCATAAATTGGCACTTACGCTGTTGGCGGTTGCAGTATTGCCGATAGTGGTGGTGAGCGCCGTACTCGTGCATCTGCAAAGGGAGATGCTGACAGCGCATATACGAGAATTGCATCTTGCTCTTGCACAATCATTAGCAGACGAATTTCGGCAAACTACCCAGCATATACGTCGTGATTTGACAGCCACAGGAGCTGTTATCAATACGCCCCCTCTTAAAGAAAATGACGTACTTGTTCTTCTTGATGCTTATCTTAAAGAAAATACCATGGTTCGTGCTGTGGGAATGTATGATATACGAGGTTCGCTCATTGAAACAATGACTAAAAATCCATCCGTGCCATCCGACCTTCCCTTATCTCTATCGCCGTCTATTATAGCAAAGTTGCAATCTCTTGAAGCTACCGCAGAGACAACGACAAGTGTGGTGTGGTGGCCGGAATCTCGTGCCACAGCTGAGACAGAGCGCTCCGGCTCTGATACTTCCAATAAAATCGCTCCGTTTCTTCCTATTATTGTTACTGTACGGGGAGACCGTTTTTCAGGGCGCTTGGTGGCAATGTTGTCGAGGCAAGATTGCGCTTCTTTTTTGAATGCGTCGGCTTTGCGAGCCTTTGGAGTAGAGCGTGGTATAATACATTGCGTTGACAGCGACTATCGTCTGGTCGCTTCCACACAAGGTGTTGCTCAAGACATCAATGCTGCAACCGAAGTTATATTGCATAAGCAGTTTTTTGTTCAAAATCGCTCCGGTAGTGTTGATGAAACGAGTAGTGGTCGCAATGATGACGCAAAAAATACTACTATTGCTTTGCAAAGTACAACCTATTTTCAAAGTATTGGCGTTTCTCAAGAGTATGTTAATGCACGGGGTGAAAACGTCGTAGCAACGAAAGCTACAGTTCCGTTCACTAATTTGAACATTATTATTGAACAACCTACGTTCGTGGTCTATAAGTCATTATATGATTTGCAGAAACAGCTTTTCTTTGTGTGTTTTGCCGTTTGTGGTGTAGCTTTGGGTTTGGGATATTATTTCGCTGAACAGCTCCTCCAACCTTTGCGGCAGATGCTTGATGCGGGCTATGAGATGCGGCAGCAAAATTTTCATGTACGACTACATCGCAAGGAAAATGATGAATTTGCCTTTTTATTTGGCACATTTAACGAGGCAGCCATTCAGCTAGAGCATTATCAGCGATTGGATGTCAACACTGTATTACTGGAACGGAACAAACTAGAAGTGATTATGCGGCAAGCAACGCATGGGGTTCTTGTTCTTACGCCCGAAAAAACTGTTATGCTTGCCAATGATACTCTTGCCGGTTATCTTCGGCAAGACCCCTTAGCATTAGAGGGTGTCAGCATTGACGTAGTGCTTCGAGACCATGAGCAATTACTGGGCTATATTGATAAAGCGTTTATCGAAACAAATGCTCCTCAAGACACTATCCGCATTAAAGACCTTGCTTTTACGGTTTCAGATGAGACATCGCCTCGCATATTTCAGGTCACGTTGAACAAAATTATCCTTGACCGTCAATTTGTTGCGCTTGTTGTTTCATTTCTGGATTGCTCGCCGGAAAGCACCTAATGATCTCGCTGTATGAAATCAACATGGTCAGCCCCGCATAAAAATATTGAACTCTACTTGGTTATCTTTTTTTTGTTTGTAAATGGCTATGAAGAATCGCGCAACAATCTTGTTTTTCCTTAGCGTCACAGTGTTAACGTTTGTAACGGGGTTTCAAACTCCGAACAATTTCGATTTACGCCCGGGCAAAAAACTTATTGTCAAGGGCAATATGTTCAGTGCCGGCAGTGCGACATTATCGGAAAAAGAAGCCGGATGGTTTGTGCAATTAGCGGAGTATCTTGTTAAGCGTCCGGATTTACATCTTGAAATTACGGGCTACACCGATAATCAAGGTGATTCCGCCGGAAACAAGCGCCTTTCGGAAGCACGAGCTAATGCCGTCAAGGCATATTTAGTGCGCAATGGTTTGGAAGCAAGCCATATCAAGACCTTTGGACGTGGTGCAGAAAAATCACTTGCCTCCAACGATATCGAGGAGGGGCGAGCAAAAAATCGTCGTGTAGAAATTATAGCCACAAGTCCCTTTACTGAGCGCCCGCTTACTACATCGAGTAATATCCCCCTGACACCCGAAGGGCGCATTACCGCAATGTTGCCGCCCGTGCAGTCGCTTACGCCGTGGGACGTGGAATGGCATCCTTCACGACTCAACGAACCAATCTATGAATACCATCGGCTGGAGACCGGCGCAAAAGCACGTGCCGAAGTAACGTTCTCCAATAAACACCGCATACAAATTGCCGAGCAATCGCTGGTCGTACTCTATGGCAAAGCTGCATCACCGCTTGAAGGCAAGCCGAGAGAGCAGATACGACTTGTCCAAGGCGGACTTTGGGTAAAATTAAAGTCATTGAAGCAAACAGAAGCGCTGCGCATTAGCACAACATCAGGCGAATTTTCCCTTGGTCAAAGTAGCGCAAAAATCGAACTTGATTCGGCAAAGCGCTCTCTTGTGTCCGTGCATGAAGGCAAGGTGAGTTTACGCAGTACCGAAAATGGCAGCACCGACAGCGCAATGACAGTGCCGGAGAATTTCGGTACGCGCATCGCAGCAAATACGCGACCTGAAGCGCCCCGTCCTTTGCCGCCTGTGCCGGAACTGATTGAGCCGCATCTCACGGATTCACTCTATGCGGGAGATGTTGTCTTTGCATGGCGCAAAGCCTCACATCGTGTCCGGTTTGAGGTAGCCAATACTATCACGTTTGCTAAGCCGCTCTATTCCACGCTTGGTGCGAATGATTCCGCTCACGTCCCTTTCAGCGAAGGTGAGTGGTATGTGAAGCTGGCTGCCATTGATTCGATAGGTTTGGAAAGCCGCAGCAGTATTTATCTTTTTCATGTTGGAAAGCCGCCCGTACCGCCTCGTTTCTACGTTCTGACGTTGTTTTTCTTTATGGGGTCTGTTCTTACCGGTTGGTGGGGCGGCATTACAAAGCAAAACCGCATAGCATTATGGTCGGTGGTGCTGATTGCGCTTGGCTGCGCATCGTTTTTCTTGTTGCATTGGTGAAGTTATCAATCCTTGAATTCAAGATCAACTTGTTACTCCTTCAAACCAAGATTTCTCGCCGTTTCGGATATGTCTTCCGTAGGGTATCAAAATCTTGCGCCGCATGATTGGTATCAAGTGATGCAAGAAATGCTGCAGTGTCACGTTCCAATTCCCGTGATAAACGCAAGTGCCTTAGCAATTCCTCGTGATGATGGTAGTCAACTCGAACATTTGTTTCCTGCTCTAATGCTCTTTCAAACACACTCCAATCTACCGTGAACGCCTTGCCCATAATATTCACCATAAAACGCTCCAGTTCTCGTGCCATCATTATTGACCCATTGACTTTGCCTTCGTAGGAATAGCCCGCAATATGCGGTGTGGCAAGCAGACAACGTTTTGCTATCTCAGCGTTGACCAATGGCTCTCCAGACCAGACATCAACGGCAGCCGATATATTTTTTTCCTTCAAGGCATCCAGCAAAGCGCTTTCCACGACCACATCACCCCGCGAGGCATGAATAAAGAGGGTTGTAGGGCGAAGATAAGAAAGCACTTCCGCGTCGAACATACGGTAGGTCGAGTGCTTTCCCGAAGTAGTAAGTGGTACGTGGTTGGTGATACAGTCCGCTTCGCTGATAAGCTCACGAAGGTTCATATTTTCTGTCCCATGCGGTAATGTTCCTCCCGCTTCCACAAGTGGCGGGTCGTGGGCGATAACGCGTATCCCAAGGTGCTGTGCCAGCGCAGATACGCGCTGCCCGATGTGCCCACAGCCAACAACGCCAAGTGTTTTTCCCTGCAAAGCATCTGCACCTTGCATAAAACCACACTTTTCTGCCCAAAGAAGCATTGCAAAAACGACATATTCCGCAACAGAATTAGCATTGCAGCCACGCGCATCACGAAAAAAAACACCACGCTCCCGCAGAAAAGCTCCATCAATATGTTCCGAACCGCTTGTTGCCGTACCGACAAATTGGACGGGCGTATTATGCAGAAGAGTAGCATTGACGAGAGTTGTGGAGCGTACGCATAGTGCAAGGCAGTTTGTGAGCGCTTCAGGGCTAAGAGTTCGTCCTTGAAAACGCTTGAAGGTACATTCTTGCCCTTCGTTCTGTTGCAACGACTCGGCTAAAAAAGGGATATTTTCGTCAATGAAAATGTCCATATTGTTCGGTGGAAAAATGTGTTGTGTCTCAGGCGAATACGCCTTTCAAAGCACCGCGATAGCCGTGGAGAAAATCCGCCGTATTCATCGCACGTTTGCCTTCGGGCTGGATTTCGGTGAGTGCAAGTGCCCCATCAGCGCAGCCGACAAGCCATGTTGAATCGGTAATAGCATATTCACCTGCCGATAATGAAAAGCCTTGCACGATGTCTGAGCGCAAGAGTTTGAGTGTTTTTCCGTCTGCTTGCAGCGTCCATGCGCCCGGATGAGGTGACATTCCATGAATAAAATTCCGTACGTTTCGCGCAGAATTGTTCCAGTTGATATGGCAATCATTGCGGAAAATTTTTGGTGCTTTTGTCGCTTCTGTATCATTCTGACGAACAGAGATGATTGCGCCTGATGCAAGCATTTGACAGGTTTCCCGTGCAAGCTCTGCGCCGAGGAGCATAAGTGCATCGTGGAGTTCTCCGGCGGTCATCCCGTCGGGAATAGATACGGTGCGTCTTCCGACCATTGCTCCCGTGTCCACGCTGTCGGCAAGTAAGAAGGTTGTTACGCCCGATTCGGTTTCACCATTGATAATTGCCCAGTTAATAGGCGCTGCGCCGCGATATTTGGGCAAAAGACTTCCATGAACGTTGAACGCTCCAAGCCGTGCCGCTGCGAAGACCTCACGTGGCAAAATGCGAAATGCCACTACTGCGATAATATCAGGCTTGAGGGCTTTGAGCGCTTCTAAAAAAGATGATTCTTTGAGCGATACGGGCTGAAGAATAGTCGTAATGCCGAGTTCAATCGCTGTTTCTTTTACGGCGGAAGGCTGCACGGTTAAGCCGCGCCCTTTGGGTTTGTCCGGCACCGTTACAACGGCACTTACAGGGAAGTGGCTGTGAATTGCCCGAAGTGAAGCAACCGCAAAATCCGGTGTTCCCATAAAAATAACGTTCATTGGCGTTACAGGCAAGAGGTGATGATAATAAACATGGATTGTCACAAAAATACATTCTACCTTCGCCACAACAAAGAGCAATGCGCCGTAAAGCAGGAAAATAAAAAGGATGCTTGCTATAACATTCTGTTGGAGAACGTTAGCAAGCATCCGTTATTGTACCATTCGACTACACATTATTGCTGAGTTGAGCGTCGGACAGTGTGCTGTCCTATTTCGTGTAATCTTTTATTTTTTGCGGGCAGCTTTTACTTCCGCAACCGTTACCGTGCCGCCTGGATTGCCCCATGTATTGTACACATAGGTGATAGCCGCAGCAGCGTCTTCGTCGGTGTAGTTCTTAGGAAGCGGAACCATTACGCCGTTGAATTTTTTACCATTAACCGTAATTTCACCTTTCAAGCCATTGACGACACTACTGATAATTTCTTTTTTTGGCTTGCTTTTGATATAGTCCGAACCGGCAAGCGGAGGATAGACGGTAGAAAGTCCTTGTCCTGTTGCTTGATGGCAAGTCTGGCAGTATGCTTTATAGACTTTTTCACCTTTAGCGACCAAGGTAGCTTTATCTTGTGCCGATGTCGTTGCTGTGCTGCCGATGGCAAGAGTGATAGTCAAAACGAGGAATGATTTCAAGAAAGTTTTCATGGTAGAAAGTCAAAGAAAAGTGAAGAGATGAAAAATTGAGCGGTTAAGCTACAATGTAAACGTTCAATGAGTGTATCTATTGCATTCGGGATTTAATTCTGTGCGAAGGCAGTTGCTGCTTTTGTCGAGCTATTCGCGGGTTCTTTGGGTAAGCGTACAGCAAGAACAGAACACGGAGCGGTGCGCAATGTTTTTTCGGTTGTGCTACCGAAAAGGAGATATTCTAAGCCTCTGCGTCCGTGCATTCCCATGCAGATAATATCCACCGAATACTGCTCTGCATAGCCGTTGATGGCAAGGTCGGGATGTCCTTCCATGACTTTAATGCGGACTTCAAAGCCTTCGTCAATAAGTTTTCCGGCATACGTTTGAAGTTTTTGTTCCGCTTGTTCAAAAGCACGTCCTACAAGGTCGGTCATGGGGATACCTTCCCACGAGCCGTACGTGGTAAGCGGCTCTAGCACATGAAGCAGATGCAGTGTGGCTTTGAGTGGTCGAGCAATTTCTTTTGCATATTCCAATGCCTGCTCGGAATGTTGAGAAAAATCCATTGGAACGAGAATATTAGTAATGGGTAACATTGTCTAAACCTCCTATGAGTGAATCTGTGAAAATATAAATTCTTTTATCGCCGTTTCCGTCGGGTGGCTGCCACGAAGCCCTACCTATTCCCCTTAGCCAATCTTCCGCGTCATAGATATATGATAAGCAGGGCTTGTAGCTGCCAATTTTCAAGTGTACTGTTTTCTTTTACCTGTTCATACTAATTGCATTTTTCAGAGTATGTTATCTGTAATTTGTCTTAAAAATAACCTTCTCTCCAATATTTTTTTGAAGAAGATGTACTTGCTCACTTCTCTATAGGAGCTTGAGAAGAATTAGTAATAGCTGCTATGAGCGTAGCAGGCTTCATCGGCACACTTGCGTTTGCCAGCCGAACGTTCAATTGATTTGCTCTCTTGCCAAGTTCTTCGAGAGTCAACATATGGCAAAGATTGTGCAGTCGAGCACGCATTGTTGACCAGTTCTCATGCGCCGGGCAAGGATCGGCAATTCCACAACCGGGCAAACCGAAAAGACATTCGTGGAAGATATCCGAGCCGTCTATTGCGTCAATGATGTCTGCCAAATTAATGGAGGAGGTCGGGCGGGCAAGCGCAATGCCTCCATTCGGACCGCGATATGAAACCATTAACCCGGCTTGTGTGAGATTCTGCAATACCTTCGTCAAAAAGTGAAACGAGATATTGAGTTCCCTTGCAATTTCTTGTATGGCTACATACTCATTTCGTGGCAAAGAAGCCATATAAATAGCAGCTTGCACACCATAAACGCAGCTTTTTGAAAGTAACATGACCGTGTATAACAGTTTTGTAGTGCGAGAGTTTCACTATGCCGATTAGCAAGAGTACCCTAAATCTGGATGTTTTCAGACAGGTAACTCTTAATACAAAGATACATATTTTTACAAACGTTGTCAAATTTATTCTTCAAAATTACATTCGTTCTGCAAAGACACTGCCGCTCTTACGGCATATTTGCTTGAATTTCGAGCCTTTTTGTTTTTGGAAGACCCGCAACGATAAGATTGTACGAATCGTCAATCCATGCCAATATTGTTTGCCGCGGCACAGAGCCGTCCAGTGGAACAGTTACCCAGTGCTTTTTGCTCATATGATAGCCGGGCTGGACGCTTTCGTACTGAGCGCGCCGCTCCAATGCTTCTTCGGGGTCGCATTTAATGTTGACGTGTCCCCAATTATCCGACGGGGCGATAGCAAATATTTTACCCGCAACTTTATACACGAGCGTAACATCATCAAAGGGAAGTTCTTCGGTGGTGTGTGCTTTCGATAGGCAATAAGCGCTGAGTTCATGCTGCGTAATCATGGCAAAAGTCCGTGGGAAAGAAGAGTTTCGCAAAGATGAATGTACGTTGTTATTCCTTGTTCAATTTCAGAAAGACGGATAAATTCATCGGCAGTGTGTGAGCGCTCCGAAACGCCCGGACCGATTTTAACCGAGGGAAACGGCATCACGGATTGGTCGGAGAGGGTTGCCGAAGCAAAGGTGGGCAGTCCGATGTGCATGGCAGATGTTACAATCGGATGCTCAAGACTAATTGCCGAGGGACGCAAGCGCACGGAGCGCGGTTCTATGGTGCAGCCGACATGAGAACGGATGATAGCCAGAATTTCCTCGTGTGTGTAGGCATCTGTTGTGCGGACATCCACGACGAAAGTGCATCGGTCAGGAATGACATTGTGCTGCGTTCCGGCATTAATGACGGTAACGCTCATCTTGATTTGCCCCAAAAGTGGTGACACCTCTGGAAAAGCAAAGGAATGAAACCACTGAATGTCGGGTATTGCCTTATTTATCGCGTTAGTGCCGGTATTACGGGCAGCGTGTCCCGAAGCGCCATGCGCTGTGCAATCCAGCACCATCAAGCCTTTTTCGGCGACTGCCAGTTCGCATTGGGTCGGCTCGCCGACAATAGCGGCGTGAATAGCGCCTAGCTTCGGTAAGATAGATTCTACGCCGTTTTTACCAATAATTTCTTCTTCTGCTGTCGCCGCCAAAATAAGATTGAACGGCATAGCCTCGCGGTCATAAAAATGCAAGAACGTTGCAATCAGGCTCACAAGTGCTCCACCCGCATCATTACTTCCCAAGCCGTAGAGCGTGTCTGTTTCCACGCTTGGCTCAAAAGGGTTCCGCGTCCAGTCTTGGTTCGGTTTTACCGTGTCGTGGTGGGAATTAAGCAAAAGCGTCGGTTTGGTGGTGTCGAAATGGCGATTGCACGACCACACATTATTCATTTGCCGTCCGGTCGGAATGGAGCGCTCATGCAGAAATTCTTGGATAATGTCTGCGGTTTTGTCTTCTTCGCGGCTGAGAGACGGCGTTGCGACAAGGCGCTTGAGTAGAGCAATAGCATCCGGCACAAGATGGGGAGCGGGCTTTGAGACTAAATGAGAATTCATCGGCAGTATAGTTAAAAAACTGAAAAGTGCTCAGTCAAGGACAATAATTGTACCTTCAGAAAAACCTTCACCCAAAAGTCGCACAGAATCTGCATGGGCGATAATAACAGACGAGACACCGCGCTTCAATGCCGCAAAAGCATTGTCCATTTTGGGAATCATTCCTTTTGCGATTGCACCGGAAGTACGCAGTTCAGCGTAAAGAGCAGAGGTGATGCGGGATATAACGCTTGTTTCATCACTCACGTCGCGCAATACCCCTTGCTTCTCGAAGCAATACATGAGCTGCACGTCGTAATGCCGCGCAAGTGCAGAAGCTACTTCAGAGGCAATCGTATCGGCATTCGTGTTCAGCATATTTCCTTGTCCGTCGTGCGTGAGTGGAGCCAGAACAGGCAAGAAGCCGCTTTCGAGAAGGCTGCCCAGACGCTCAGCGTGAACACGCTCCACATCACCGACAAAGCCGTACTCGGTTGTGGGATGTTCGCGTTTGCGGGCGCGTATAAGGTCGCCGTCTGCGCCCGTTAGCCCCAATGCGTTTATGCCGAGCGCTTGTAAGCCCGCAACAATGCGCTTATTCACCAAGCCCCCATAGACCATCGTGACGACATCAAGCGTGGCTTTGTCTGTGACGCGCCGTCCGTCTATCATTTGTGTTTCTATACCCAGTCGTGCGCTCAGGTCGGTAGCAAGTTTGCCGCCGCCGTGAACAAGTATCCATGCGCTTTGCAAAGCCGCAAGGTTATCTAAAAACTGAGGAAGTTCGCGGTCATTGTCTATAACGTTGCCGCCGATTTTGATGACAAAAAGAGATTTCATGCGGTTACAGAATTGAGAGCAAGAGACTCCAACATTCGCTTCAGTACCGTTTGCGCCGACACCACGCGATTTTTTGCTTGCTCTATCACCAGCGACGAAGGGCTATCCAAGACTTCATCCATAACCTCTACATTACGCCGTGTCGGAAGGCAGTGCATAAATTTTCCATTGTTGGTGAGGCGCATTTTTTCGCCTGAAATTGTCCATGAAGTATCGCGTAAGAGAACTTTGCCGTAGTTCTCGCCCTGAAATGCCGACCAGTTCTTCGCATAGACAAAATCTGCTCCTCGTAAGGCATCATCTTGGTTATGGGTTACGGTAGCACCCTGTACAAAGGCTTCATCAAGGTCGTAGCCTTCGGGGTGAGCAATGACAAATTCTACGTCAGCGTGGTGCATCCATTCGGCAAAAGAGTTCGGAACGGCTTGCGGGAGTGCTTTGGGGTGTGGTGCCCACGATAACACAACTTTTGGTCGGTGCTTCATGTTCTCGCGGCGGCGTATTTCCTCAATCGTTATCAAATCTGCAAAGGACTGAAGCGGATGGCGGAGTGCTGATTCGAGGCTCACAAGTGGTTTTGCCGCATATTTTTGAAATTGCGAAAGAGTGTGTTCGCTTGTATCGGCGGCTTTATCGGTGAGCGAAGCAAAGGCACGAACACCAACAATATCCGAATATGCTCCAATCACTGCTGCACCTTCTTTGATATGTTCGACGGTATCGCTATCCATGACCGCGCCGTCTTGCATTTCGAGTTTCCAGCTTTCGGTTCCGACATTCACGACCATCGTGTTCATGCCTAGATTCCATGCGGCTTTCTGGCTGGAAAGGCGCGTACGGAGGCTGGAATTAAAAAAGACAAGGGCAAGTGTTTTATTGCGTCCCAATTCGTTCCACGCAAGCGGTGAAGCCTTGAGGCGAAGCGCTTCTTCGACAAGAGCGGGAATGTCGTTGGATACGTCCTGAACGGATGTGAAAGAGGTAAGTGCTGGGTGCATTGAGTGAAAAAGATAGACGATGTCGTTTGGTGTAGGCATTTGCCATGCAGGCATTTAGAGCGATACATCCCTTTGAGAAAGTTCGATGAGTGGTATTTCAAGGCGAACCACTGTTTTTCCATTGTCGCTTTTGATAACAAAGTGTCCGTCGTGGAGTTCCAATAGTTTAAGCGTGATGCTCAGTCCCAATCCGGAGCCTTGCTGTTCATAGACTTGTCTGTCAAATTGGGTATATGCACCGATAGCAGCAATTTGCTCTGATGTCATTGTTCGCCCGTGATTGGTCATCTCTACGGTGTAAGTACGATTGTCGTGCGTCGTTGAAATAGTAATCGGTGTTTGTGGTTGCGAGTATTTAAGGGCGTTGTCAATGATTTCTTCGACAATTTTTGTGAAATATACCGAACTCATCGCAAGCGGTATATCATTACAAAGGGTGAAGGTAATGTCTTCCGTCCGCTCTTCGTGGTGTGCTTTGGAGTAAATGACTTCTTCAATAATACTTCTTGGCGAGGCAACGGCATCGTAATTCTCGATATGAATTTTAGAACGCTCGCTGGCGAGAGAAACCAATTTTGCATAGAGCAAGAAATTCTGAACAAGGTGATGGATACGTCGTGCGGAGGTATTGAGTTGTTCCAGCATTTCCATAATTTCTTCACGAGAGAGTGAATCATAGCTGGAAAGTAAGAGTTCTGAAAACCCAAGAATACCACTTAGGGGTGTAAGAAATTCATGCGGCAAGGAGAGGCTGATATTGGCGCGAAGTAAGCGTAGTTTTTCTTCGGCAGAATTTCGCACGGTATCTTGCTTGGTAAGCCGCATTTCGACTGCTTTGAGTAGCTCTGAGACGCGAAAAGGTTTGGTAATGTAGTCGTCAGCACCAAGATTCATGCCGTCTCGAAGGTCTTTGGTATCAGCACGGGCGGTCAGAAAAATGAACGGAATGTTTGCTGTGGCTGCGTTCTTACGGAGTGTACTTAGTACGCCATGCCCGTCTAATTCCGGCATCATCACGTCGCAAAGAATAATGTCGGGCAAATGCTCTCCGGCAAGTTTCGCGCCGACCGCACCGTTAGGGGCGCTGACAACGGCGTAGCCGCTTGCTTCTAAGATTTCGACAATATTCTCGCGGACGAATTGCTCGTCTTCGATAACCAGAATTTTTTTCATCCGGCAAATGAAGAAAAAGTTTTGCGGGAAGTGTACCCTGAAATAAAACCCATTGCTTTGCTACTTCAAATCTACGGAGAAGAAAAGCTTGGGAGTGTCGAGGGCTGTAAGATTGAGCAAAGATACACAAACAAACATTTTTCTACCAATGCAATACGCAGTTTTTCGGGGATTTTTGCACAAATTTTTTTTGCTCTCAAGAACGTCGGAGTTTTCTGCGACGGCAAATTTTTGTAAGTTTACGGGCTTTAGTCAGCATAATACTACGACTTATCAGTAACTCACGTTTATATTTTCAATTTTGTGAAACTCTTGGAAGGAGAACCACAGTGAAAAAACATATACTCTCGAAGACACTTCTCAGTGCAGCCGCCCTTGTCGGCGGGCTTGTACTGTATAGCTGCGGCGCTGGTGGCGGTGCGGCGGAATTGACCACGGCGCGTCAGGCAATTACCAAAGCCGAAAAAGACAAAAGCGTACTTGCGTTTGTTAAAGACCCGGTGAAAAAAGCCAAATCACAAGACGATATTACGGGACTGTACAAAACCGCATACGCCAACTTGCAAACGGAAGTCTTGAAAGGCTCCACAAGTGCAAACATTGGCGAAGCATGGTTCTTGTTGGGGAAAGTCAGCAAAGAGCTAGGTAATACCGACAGCATGAATATCTCTTTCAAACAAGCAGAGAAACTTCTTGCCGATGACAAATTGGGTAAACAAGCACGCTCGGAAATGGGCGGTTATATGTTCGAGGGCTGGGCAAGCGGTTTCAATAAGGGTGTCGAACAATACAATGCCGGTGTGGCAATGGACGATGAGAAAGCGAAAGCCGCAAAGCTCAAAGAAGCTGCCGAAACGCTTTCCAATGCTGCGGCGATGAAGCCGGAAAATGCTGATATTTACCCTATCATTGCCGGAGCATATCAGGGTTCGGGCGATACGGTCAAAGCACTTGCCACTTACGAAAAATATATTGAATTCCATCAGCCCGCCGTTTCCGCTCTCACTTCGCGTGGCATACTTTTGGGACAAGAACGCGCCGAAGCACTTCAAAAACTTGGCGCTCCGGCATCCTCCAAAGGCGTGGCAGCGCAGCCCGATACGGTTGTGATGGATAAGTATATGTTCGATGGTAAGGAAGTCTCTGTGTATTATCCGCGTAACAAAGACGGTAAATTTGTCTTGGAAGGCTTCAAACCTGCTCTTCCAGCAAGCTGGGCAGATTATGAGCGTGAGCGCTACTATGCGTACAATAACCAGATTAACTACTTTGTTGCATATAACTACTACACGCAGAAGAATTGGGACAAAGCGCTTAAATACACCGATAATGGGTTGCTTCTCAATCCGGGCAATGAAGAGTTGCTGAATTTGCAAGCGGCTATTTATACCGAAGGCGGCAAACTTGAGCAAGCAATGGCCTCATACAAAGAGCGCATTGCAAAAAATCCGAATGATAAAAACAGTCTCGTACAATACGGTTCGATGCTTTCTAATGCGGGCAAACTTGACGAATCCATTGACATCTTCAAAAAAGTATTGGCAGTTGACCCGCAGTCTGATATTGCCACCTTCAATCTTGCTGCGGCATTGAAGAACAAGGCAAGTGCTATCCAAAAAGAGGAGCAGGATAAGGTTGATAAAGTCGAAGCTGCCCGCAAGAAAGACAAAAAAGCACCAGATTACAAAATGGATAATACTAAGTATTTTCCGTACTTGAAGCAGTCAGCGGAATATTTTGAGAAATATCGTAAACTTCCGGGCAAAGACCGTGATTTGAACGTTCTCGACCAGCTTATCAATACCTACGACGTTGTTGATGACAAAGAAGGGTATCGCAATGCTGCCGGACAGTTTGCGGGCTTAGAGTATGCAAACGAGAAGAATCCTCGCTTCTACGAAACAATGGCTCGTATCTACGGCAAGCAGAAGAAAAACGACAAAGTAAAAGAAGCCCTCGACAAAGCGGATGCACTCCGTAAAGCCGGCGCAAAATAAAACGCATAAAAATTGCTTTTTGTGTAAGAAAAATTTGCACAAAGGTTTCTTCTACGCTAATTTCCGCCTCGTGTGAGATTCTCTTGCACGAGGCGTTTTCTTTTCTCACTTTACTCTCCCAATCTGTTATGAATGAGATTCCACAAGACCAAACCATGAATATCAATATCGAACTCGGCGAAAAAGAAGCCGAAGGCATCTACTCGAACCTTGCGATTATTTCCCATTCACCGGCGGAATTTATCGTTGACTTCACGCGCATTCTGCCCGGTGTGCCGAAAGCCCGCGTCCATGCGCGTATCGTGATGACCCCGCAGCACGCTAAGTATCTGCTCCACGCTCTGCATGACAATATCTCCCGCTACGAAGCTCAGTACGGCGAAATTAATGTCGAAAACCAGATGATAAACCCCGTCGGTGGTTCATTTCCTGTTGGCGGTAATTCGGGTGCGCAGTTTCATTAAGTAATTCCTATTAAGACGTTTTCGGAGAAATTCGCCATGAATATCCCTACACCACGCGCAATTACTGATGCACAAGGTAATGTTGCATTTGTGCAGCTGTCAATAAGCGAGTGGTTGAATTTTATCCAACAGGTACAACGCATGGAAACATTACTTCGTTTCAAAGAAGGCTTGACCGAAGCAATGCAGCAAGTCCGCCGTATTCAGCGTGGCGAAGAGCGTGGTACGACACTGGGTGCGTTTTTAGCAGACTTCGATACGGCAGAATGAGCGTCGTCATTATCGCTACCGATGCTTTTAAGCGTGAAGCAAAGCGCCTTGCAAAGAAACATCTCTCGCTGAAAAGCGATTTGGCACGATTGGAACAGGACTTAGTAGCCAATCCGCGTTTCGGTGTGCATATTCGAGAAAATGTGTACAAAATACGACTTGCTGTGAAAAGTAAAGGCAGGGGCAAAAGTGGCGGTGTGCGCGTCATTACCTTTGTTGCCCAGATTCCGCAGCAAGATGATTCCGACGACGGTACGATTACCGTATTTTTGCTTTCCCTGTATGATAAATCTGATGAAGACAGCATTTCCGATAGAGAGTTGAATGATTTGCTGGCTACTATCAATACTAAACTCGACGAAGAATAAGTAGATTCGCCACACCAACTATAATTTCTCATTTGTAATTCTTCATTCGTCATTTCCCTTTTCAGGAGGTTCTTGTGCATAATGGAAACGTTGTTCTCGCCTTGCATACGCATTTGCCGTGGGTGCTTCA
>JANYDO010000420.1 GCA_025363605.1 Candidatus Kapaibacterium sp. | reverse complement strand
CTTGACTATCTGCGCTATATCGGCGCAAGCGACGAAACGGCAAAAGAAATCAAAATTTTTGGTCTTGCGGGCTATCTCGCCGACCGTTACAAAACGATTGCTGACAGCTACTATGCGGAAAATCGTGCGCTTGTGGTCAGGCGGGCTTTCTGGGGCGGCGTTCTGGCAATGCTCGGCACGGCGGGCTATTATGCAGCGTACCTCTTCATTATTGCCCAAACGCTGCTTGGCAAGCTCTCTCTAGGCGATATGACGTTTCTTGCGGGGTCGTTTCGGAGTATGCGTGGCACGCTGGAAGGCGTACTGGGGCGCTTTGCCAGTATTGCCGAAGGCGCACTCTATCTGCAAGATTTATTCGATTTCTTTGCTCTTGAGCCACGCATTGCGCCTCATTTGCTCGAAGGCGATGCGCCACTTGTGCTGCTGCCGCGTCCCATTCGGCAGGGGTTTGTCTTTGAAGATGTCGGCTTTAAGTATGTGAATGCCGAGCGGTGGGCGCTGCGCAACGTTTCCTTCACGCTCCGTGCAGGCGAAAAACTGGCACTCGTGGGCGAAAATGGTGCCGGAAAAACAACGCTCGTCAAACTTCTCGCACGGCTCTACGACCCTACCGAAGGGCGGATTTTGCTGGACGGGCGCGACTTGCGAGAGTACGACGTAAACGAATTGCGCTCCGAAATCGGGGTCATTTTTCAAGATTTCATTCGCTATCAGATGCAAGCAGTGGTCAATATCGCCGTGGGGCGCATAGATGAACGCGAGAACCGACCGCGTATTGACAACGCCGCCGCACAAAGCCTTGCCGACAGCGTGATTAAACGCTTGCCCGAAGGCTATGACCAGATGGTGGGGCGGTATTTCCAAAAGGGCGTGGATTTGTCGGGTGGGGAATGGCAGAAATTGGGATTGGCACGAGCATATATGCGGGATGCACAGGTGCTTATTCTGGACGAACCCACAGCAGCGCTCGATGCCCGCGCCGAACATGAAGTATTTGAGCGCTTCACCGAACTAACCGCCGGAAAAACTGCCGTGCTGATTTCGCATCGTTTCTCGACCGTTCGCATGGCAGATAGAATCTTGGTGCTGGAAGGCGGTACTCCCGTAGAAATTGGTTCCCACGAGGAATTGCTGCAAGCCGAAGGGCGTTATGCAGAGCTTTTCCGATTACAGCAAAAAGGCTATATGTAGGAAAGAATGGTTACGCGCCGTGAACAAATGATATTTCCGCGCACAAATTCGCAATTCTTGATTAAATTTGCCGTTGGCGCTGAACTCCGTTTGTTCTGCCGCCAACACCGCACGTTGATTGAAGGATGCTTGCATGAGAAAAATACGCGTTACGCGCTCCATTATTCCGAACCTCTTTACGCTAATGAACCTTTTCGGGGGCTTCATGGCGATTACGCGCATTGCATCGGGCGACCTCATGGCGGCGGCGGGATTTATTGTGCTAGCAGGCATATTTGACGTGTTAGACGGCGCAGTTGCTCGTCTTACCAAGTCCACCAGTGATTTTGGCGGCGAACTGGATTCGCTTTGCGATGCCGTTTCATTCGGCGTTGCACCAGCGTTTATGGTCTATAAAGCGTATTTCCAGATGCAGGGCGATTTGGGCGCAGTCATTGCTTCGCTTCCGGCGCTTGCCGGTGTGCTACGTTTGGCTCGGTATAACGTACAATCTGCAGGAAGCTCCGATAAACGCTACTTTCGTGGAATGCCCATTCCGGCGGGCGCACTGACGCTGCTTTCTTATACGCTCTTTTATCATACCGGTTCGGAAAGCCATTTGATTCCCGACGAGTGGAAGCCGCTTGCTATCACATTCGTCACGCTTGCTGTGGCGGGCATTATGGTCAGCACAGTCAAGTATGATGCCGTTCCTACGCCGTCAGCAAAAGTTATTCGTGAGCGCCCTTGGGTGATGAGTTATTTTTTTCTTGGCGTTGTGGTAGCAATTATCTCGAAAGGCGCATGGCTCTTCCCGTTCATGCTTTCGTACATTGTTATCGGGCTGGTGCGAAGTAGCATCAATTTTTTCAGAACCTATAACGACATCGAAGAAGATACTATTGAGGAAGATGAAGCTGACCCGTTTGAGGTGTAAAGCCCTTTTACTTTATGATAAGTGTAACTGTTTAGGTAGGCATTTTGCTTTTTTACTAAAATTTGACTCACAAACAGCAATTTGTGTTATAAAGCGTCTGTTTTTTTACGATTCCTATTGCCATTTTTACAAAATCATCTGGTTTTTGGGATTATTGGAATAAT
>JANYDO010000400.1 GCA_025363605.1 Candidatus Kapaibacterium sp. | reverse complement strand
TTGTCGGCATGGTTCGGAAGTGTGCGCACGATGAGCGCCGATACATCTGTGTGCAAGCCCTTCACGGCAGCGCGTATCTGCTTTTCACTCAGGACAGCATCGCCATTTGCAAGACGTTCCGGCTCAAGCGATACCAGCCCAGCGACAGCATAAAAGCGCTTCAGCACTTGGTTAATCGTAATCCGCTCTTTCGTGATATGCCCAATGCACTCCGTATGCGTGCCGTTCCCATGTGGGTTCAGAAGGAGATTTTCGCAGTTACACGCTCCGCCTTCCGCCACGCTTCCCACAAAACCACCCGCCCGAAACGGTGTAAATTCCGGCTGCTGGATAAAGAACGCATTCGGATTCGCCTCGCCAGAACGAAGTGGAATACTGATGTCAAGCGGTTTCGAGAAATCTACTTGGAATGTATTGTGTTCGGTTTGAATGGTTGCGAGCATAAAAAATCATTTGAAAGTTACAGGGGATAGGACTCACTCAAAAAATCCCGTTTCCACGTCGTGTACGTTCCAGCAAAAATATGCTGCCGCGCCGTGCGAGCAAGCCATAGGTAAAATGCGATATTGTGCTGTGAAGCCAGTTGCAACGCCAAAATTTCATTTGCAATGAACAAATGCCGCAGGTACGCCCGCGAGAAGTTCGCGCTCGCGTAATTCTCCAAGCCCGCATCAATCGGCGTTTCATCGAAGCGGTGCTTGGCGTTGCGAAGATTAATGCGCCCTTTGGTCGTGAAAAGCTGTGCATTGCGGGCGTTGCGCGTGGGCATGACGCAATCGAACATATCCACGCCGCGCTCAATGCACTCCAAGATATTTTGCGGTGTTCCCACGCCCATCAGATAGCGCGGGCGCTCACGCGGCATAAAGTCCGTCGAAAAATCCACGATGTCGTACATGATTTCCGCCTTTTCGCCCACTGCCAGCCCGCCAATAGCATAGCCATCAAAGCCAATATCTATGAGCGTTTCCAGTGATTCACGCCGCAAATCCTTGAACGTACTGCCCTGCCCAATACCGAAAGCGAACTGCCGTGCGCCGTAGCGAGGTTCGGTGGTATCGAGTGCTGTCCGGCAGCGCTTCGCCCAGCGCATTGAGCGCTCCATAGAGCGCTTCGCTTCTTCATGCGTGGCGGGAAACGAGGTACATTCGTCCAGCAGCATCATAATATCCGAGCCGATGCAACGCTGAATGTCCATCACGCGCTCCGGCGAAAAAAAATGCTTCGAGCCGTCAATATGCGACGAAAACGCCGCACCGTCCTCGCTCAATTTCATGTTCTCTTTTAGCGAAAAAATCTGAAAGCCGCCGCTATCAGTCAGTATCGGCTTTTGCCAATTCATAAACGTGTGCAGCCCACCCATTTGCGAAAGCACCTCTTCCGAAGGGCGCAAATACAGGTGGTAGGTGTTACCCAAGATAATCTGTGCGCCTAGTTCCAACAGCTCACGTTGCTCAATGGCTTTGACCGTACCTTGCGTCCCGACGGGCATAAAAATCGGCGTTTCAATAATGCCCCTGTCTGTGGTGATGCGCCCTGCACGGGCTTTCGACTGAGGGTCTTGTGCTTCCTGCGTAAAAATCGGTGTAAACATTGGTTGAAAAACAATGAAGAAAATTATGCAAAAAATCGATAAACAGCCAGCACCAACAATGCTCCGAAGAGCGTTGCTGCAAAATTTACGGAATGATTCGTCATCAGTCCGCGCCTTTGCAAGGTTGCGCCCAGCACGGAATCAAGAACATTTGCCACCAAGCCCGCGCCAAGAACAAGAATCGTTGCCCATCCCCAAGCAAGACCAACACTGAAAACAATCGCCACCAAAGCGCTTCCCAGAAGCCCCCACGCAAAGCCTTCGAGGCTGACAACGCCGTCCAGTCCACGTTTTTCGGGTTTGAGGGTGAGAATGTTGACAAAGTGCTTACCATAGAGCGTTCCAAATTCGGACGAAAATGTATCGGACGTTGCCGCCGCAAGCGAGGCAGCAAGCATAGTCTGGTACATCATGGCATCGCGCGGGAAAAGCCACGCAAGCACACCACACGCAGCCGCTACGCCACCATTCGAGAGTGCATGAACAACAGAGCGCTTGCCGCCGTTTTCTTGTGCTACGCCGAGTGCTTGCTTTTCTGCAAAACCCCAACCGGAAGCAAACGAGCCACCCGCAAAGAACACGAACAGCAACCCTAAACACGTCCAGCCACCACCCAAAAATATCGCAAACGCGCAAAGCCAACCTGCAATGCCGCCCGCAACGTCAATTTTGCGTAATACCACGCTGCCCACAGCAAAAACACTCACAGCAAGCAAGCCGTAAAGCCAGTTCTGCGGCATCGGTGGTAATGGTAGCGTTGCCGACATTCCTACCCATGCGACCAGCGCCGATGCAAGTGGTACGGTGATGTTGTCATCCACAAAGCCTTCTTGCGATTCGGCAACAGCACCCGCCAGCACCGATGCGGCGATAATAAGCGTCCACGCCTCTAAGGAAACGCCTTCGCGTACCGACGGTGGCAAGCACAAAACAACAAACAACCACGTCAGCACAAAGCCAATAACGACAAAGCCCGCAAAACCTGACCACGTTTTTGCGCGATTCCATGCCAGCGAAGGTGATGGAATCCGCGTACCGATAACACTCGCAAAGCCGTCGCCAAATGCCATTGCGCCCCATGCGATTGCCATGACGATTTGTTTTTCATGCCAGAGAAGACCAATCACCAGCAGCACAGCGGGATATGCCAGCAAGCCGATAGAATAGCCTTGTTCGCGCTCTTGCTGCCGTTCCAGAGTGCCGAAGGTGATGCGGCGCAAAAGAAAGATATTGAAGAGCAAAGCCGCACAACAAATCACATTCACCATCCACGGCTCAATACGCCCTATGAGCAGTGCCCATGCTATCATGCTGACGTGGACGGCTTTGCGCTTGAGTTCGTTGGACATGGGACAAAAAGTTTTTTTTTGAATACGGATAAAACTGATTGGACAACTTTGCTCTGGAGGAAGCAGAGGTAGAACTACGGTTTATTAAGAAGTGCGCTCAGGTCTGCCAAAAGTGCATCCCCGACTGCGCTAACGGCTTCGCTCATCGCCGGAGCAATGGACGCACCGACATCACTGGTGCGGCGAACGGTTTGCGTATAGACTTTTTGAAGAAGAACACTCGTTTTACCGATAGAATCAAGGCGCTGCACGGTGCAGTGAATCCGTAGGCTCACTATATTGCCCTCTTGCGCTGTGCTACGCGCCAAACACTCCGTAATCCGCCCTTCCAGCTGTAGTCCCGGAACAACCGATGATGCAGGCGTAAAAACACCCTCAGCGAAAAAGCCGCTTTGCTGCAAGCGATTGGTGATGTGCGCTGTGATAAGCTCTTGCGGTTCGCTCGTCCACCGATGGTAATGCAGAGGCTGTGCTTCAGTGCCGCTTGCCATTACAATCATTCGGTCGGTGTCGAATTCGCTGTCTATCGTGAAGGGCTTTACCAGCAGCCCTTCCTGTGCGGTCTTGGAGGCTTTCTGAATAGGCTTGTCTTCCAAACGATAATACGACGTTTTAGGATATTCGGTTTTAAGCGAAATGCAAGCCGTCGCGCCAACAAGAGGCAACAAAAAAGACACGCTCAGAAGCAAGCGCTGAAGAGCTTTGAAGAAATGAAATGTATAAATAACAGTAGGCATGGTCATAGTGAGAAAGAAAGTGTTGTGCATCATTTTTCTTTTGGCGGCGGCTCGGCAAAAAGCAACTGCGACGGGTTGTCATTCACCATACGCAAGGATTTACGCAGGTCGCGGTTGGTGGCTTTGAGTTCTTGAATGAGAATAGCGAGATTGCTCACGGAATTGTCTGCGCGGCGCGTGAGCGAGGTAACAGAATTTTGAATGCCCAGCATCGTCGTATCGTAGCGGCTGATAACTTTTTCCGTTTGCTTGGCGATTTGGATTTGGTCAATTTCTTTATCCACACGATTGGTGACTTTTTCAAGCTGCTCTGCGGTGCGGAGCAGAGTTTCGCTCATCAGTACCAAGTTTTTCGAGGTTGCTTCGGCATCATTCATCACATTTCCCGCCTTGCCGACAATATGCGCTGTATCGAATGCGCCTACAAGCCGCCCTACACCTTTTGCAGAAAGATTGACATTGTGCAGAATCGCAGCAATTTCAGGATTTTCCATTGCCTGAGCAATCGAGCGCAGCGCCCGCACGGATTCTGCCGAAATACCGCGTGTATCAATCGCCAGTACGTTGTTGAGTGCTTCATTCAAACTGACCCGTAGTTCCTCAATCGAAGACGGTGCAGAAGGAATAACGGCGTGTTCGGGTTTGAAAGGAAGCATCGGATGGATTTTGAGCAAGGCTGGATCGGCGGGATAAAAGAGCAGCAAATACCGCGAACCGGCAATACTCGCCATTTCAATTCTGAGGCGCATACTGTCGTCAATAGCGACGTTTTTGTTGATGCGCACTGCCACTTCAATTAGTTTACCATCGGCGGCAAGGCGCAAACGCTGGATGTTGCCGACAGGAACGCCTTGATATTTCACGGGCTGACCTGCTTCTAAGCCCTGCACGGACGTGTCGAAATAGGTGTTAAATTCTTTGTATTCCTGAAAAAATTTCGCCGCCCCAAGCCAGAGCGTCAGTACAACAAGCGTAGCCAAGCCGACCAGCACAAATGCGCCAATCATAAAAGGGCTGCTTACACGTCGTGTGGGAATACTCATACTAAAATTTTGAGTGTTGAATGTTGAATTTTTTGAGACAGAAATCGCTCGACCTCTTCATTGTAGAGCTATTCGACTATTCGATTGAAAAAATTATAGACTCGCTTGTCGTCCGTGATGCTTGTCACTTCTTTCAGCGTACCGCGAGCAATAATGCCGCGTGCAGACTTGTCGAGCATAATAACTTCATCAGCAATATCGGCAATGCTTTGTAATTCGTGCGTGACGACAATCATCGTCGTTCCCATCGCGGCGTTCAGTTCGCGGATGAGCTTGTCGAGCGATGCCGAACTAATAGGGTCAAGCCCAGCCGAGGGTTCGTCAAAAAAGAGAATTTCGGGGTCGAGCGCCATAGCGCGGGCAATACCGGCACGTTTCTTCATACCGCCGGAAATTTCTGCGGGCAGAAACGCATCAAATGTTTGCAGACCGACCGATGCCAGTTTCATTGATACAATTTCGCTGATGCGTTCCTCCGAAAGCGTCGTTGCATCTTGAATGGGCAGGGCAACGTTTTCGGCAAGCGTCATGGATGCAAAGAGTCCGCCAGATTGGAACAAAATACCGAATTTTCGCAAAATGGCGCGTCGTGCTTCGCCCGCAGAGCCGATAAACTCTGCTCCATCGTAACTAATACTACCGCTCTCAGGTTCTACTAAGCCTGTGAGCGTCCGCAGCAGTGTACTTTTACCACAGCCGCTTCCGCCCAAAATAACAAAAACTTTCCCACGAGGAACATCGAACGACACATTTTCAAAAATTGTACGCTCTCCAAAGCGCACGGCAAGATCGCGGACACGAATAATGGCATCAGACGGAACGGGTGTGTTCATAGTTTTACTTTGTTATTACTTCTGAGTAATCTCCATGAAGCACGAATTTGCGCCTTTGCGAACACCATTGCTTTCTTCGTGAAGGTCTTGCTTCGTAAAGCCGACTGTTATGTGCGGGTAGTAGTGCTGCGGATCCCAGAGAGAAGGCTCACCGCCTTTTTCGCAATATTTCCGAAAAATTGCACGGCGGACGTTCACGAGGTCTTCGGACTGCACGACGACATAATACGCTTGTTCATTTTTGCCTTCAAGCGTTACCTGCGCACGTCCCATGCACACGGGCATAAAGCGGGCAGACTGAATGTTGAGTTTTGTCGCAATGTCGTTAATGTCCTGCATCGTCAGCACTTTACTCAATATACCCGTAAATTCCGGCGGTGAAATAACGGTAATATGCGCTTCGCCCCTGTTTTTAAGAGCCGTACCGAGTGTCGTTTCGAGAGACTTCCAAAGCGTTTCAGCAGGCGCAAAGAGTAGATTCATCGTCAGGTAATTATCGAAAGCGCCAGTACCCGAATGCGCAAGGAATGGCGCGGGCGCATGAATAGTTGCATTGAGTACAAGAGGTGCTTTTTGTGCAGCGTGCGACGACGGCGTGGGTTGAGCCGCAAGCGTCCCTGTGAACAAGAGACACAACGCAACTGTGCGAATGATGATTCTATGCGGGTTTGTCATGGCAAATACGAAATTGCTGTGTAATGACGATTGCTAAATATGAAGGCGAATATACAGAAAATATCGTGATTTTTGCGCTCCAAAGCGCACAAAACCGCGATGGGTCTTTAATCAAAGAGCCGTTGGTACAAATCAAAGTACGCATTGGTAAAGACCTCTTTATGATATTTCTCTACGACCTCGGCGCGAGCTTTTTCGGCAAGGTTGCGGCGCATTTCCTCGTTCGTGAGCAGTTCCACAATACCATCGGCAAGCGCTTCGGGATTGCGCGGCGGCACAAGTACGCCCAAGCCTTGCAAAATCTCGCGTATGCCGCCTACATCCGTTGCCACGACCGGTCTGCCGCACGCCATGGACTCAATCACCGCAAACGGGAATGCTTCCGAAACACTTGAAATAAGGCTAATGTCGCCCGTCGTATAGATTTTATGCGATCTCTCGCACAAACCCGCAAATGTGAAGTTTCGTCCCAACCGTAATTTTTCCATCAGTGCTTTGCATCGGGCAAAATATTCCGGTTCGTCCGTGGTAGAGCCGGAAACGATAAAGCGCACATTCGAGATGCGGTCGCGTACCAGCGCTGCGGCTTGAAGCATCGTTTCTATGTCTTTGAGCGGAAAAACGCGCGTTGCCGCCACGACGGTCGGGAAGCGTTCGGTTTCCGACGGCTTCGGGTGGGGTTGAAAAAATTCTGTGTCTACGCTGTTGTAAATGCGCTCTACACGGCGCTCCTCAGCACCGAAGCGCAATTCCCAGCGTTTGTTGTAGTCGCAGACGGGCGAAATCACGTCGGCGGTGTCGTACATGAGGCGGCAAATCAAATTTGAGAAATTGATGAGAAAGCGCTTCGTAAAGGGCGAGAAGGACTTTTCTTGCGAAATGTACATATACTGCTCACGCACAAAAATCCCATGCTCCGTCACCACAAACGGTGTTCCGTACTCATACTTCGCCAAAACCCCTGCAATGCCAGCAAAACCTGCAAGCGTGCTATGAACAATGCTCGTGCGCGGAAGCGGTGCATTGAGGCACATGAGCAGATGATACAACATTCGGAGCATCGCGTTCATGTCGTGCAGCGTAGGTGCTTCATTGGCGGGATATATTTCCGGCAAGCTCTCCACTACTAATACAACCTCGCTTGTAAAGGCTTCCCACGTCTGCTCAGATTTCCAACTGGTATTCCAGTCGTACACCTGCGTATATTTCCACAGGTCGTAGAGGGCGCGTCCACACTTGCGTAGATTGGGATTTGGCTGAAGAATTGCTCGTATCAAAATACGCAAATTCGGCACAAAGACGTGCTCAATGCGCTCAAGCGTCGTCAGGCGCTCACGCTCACGCATATTGGCAAAGGTGAGGTGCGTGGCGACGTATTCCGCCGGATGCTGCATCCCCCACATCGGCACGGCGATTGTGCGACGGATGTTCTCCGGCAGCGTGTACAACGGGGTCGTCTGCGGCTGCCCTGTGAGCGCATAGAGCGTGAAATCTACGTTCGGAAGCTGCCGACAAAGCAAATCGCACCACGTACTGACACCACCGCTTGAATACGGGTACGTGCCTTGTGTGCAAAGGAGAACCGAAATACGCTCGTCACGGTTGCGAATTTTCATAGACAATCGTTGGTGGTGGTGGCTATTGTGGCGAAAGAACTGCTGAAAGTCGCATAGACGCTTGCTTACAATCGGCTTCGGAAGCGGCTTTGTGCAAAGGATAGAGCGTTCCCTGCAACCACGTCGGGATTTGCGAGTCGTACCATTGGCTGAACGGATTCCCCGACGGACCGCCCGGATACACGGCGTGTCCTTCGGGTTTGCCACTGGCAAAGTCCACCACCATCCGCCAACTTGCGCTGTGCGTGGTCATTAAATTACCCGCCGGAAGAACCGTTGCTTGAAAGCCAACAAACGGGTATGGTCCGCGCCAGAGCGGTTTCAGTGCGTCGCTGCGCGTCAGGTGGCGCACGACGAGATTATGCTGTTTGCCCCACTGCCACGCATCAGCGCTCGTGCCGTATTTGGCAATCATCGTGTCCAGCGCCGCAAGCATGGAAGAGCGTAAAATGTCGCTTGCAGTCTCACGTTCAGGCGTTGCAGGATGGTCAAACCACCGCGAATTGGGTTCATTTTTCAGTAAATGATATATCATCGGGTCACTGGGGTTGCCACGTAGATTTTGTGCGGTGTCCAGCATTTCGTCCCACGTCTGACGGCGTAGCTCGCCGATAAACGTATGCAAGAGCAGCGCACCGCCGTTTTCTTTCGTAGCGATGCCGTCCCACGCCATGAGCCGCTCCAGCGCTTGTTTCTTGGCGGGAGTCTGGGGCACAAGGTTTAATGCGGTTATCATTGGCTTCAGAAATTCCCATTGCATGACTTTTACGTCTGTTTGGAAGTGCTCAAAGTCTTGCCACGTGAGGTTTTGTGCGCCGCTCAAAAACTCGTGAATACGGCGTGAGCGCCAGATATCACCCCAATCGTAATTCAGATAATACGGATAATCGGCAGGGGTCGGGTCTTGATTTGCAGATTCAAGAAAGCCACGCTCAGGGTTGACGCTGCCCGGAATGGAATCGAACGGCACACGCCCTATCCATGCGCCCTCGTCCGTCGTGCCGTCGTGAACGCCGCGCCCGTGACCACGCTTGCGAATGGGATAATGCCCGCAACTCCTAAGTGAAATATTGCCCGCGTTATCCGCAAAGACAAGGTTTTGTGCCGGAACATCCCATTTCTGCTGTGCTTTCGTAAATTCATCCAAATTTTTTGCATGATTCATGCCCCAAATCCCCTCCAAAATCGTCGAGGATTCATGCGCTGTCCAGCGCACGGCAACGGCTTCATTTTCCACCGTAATCACGGGACCCCATCTGGTAAACCGCATCGTATCAAGTACATCCGCGCCGCCCTTCACGCGAATAGTCGCAATGCGCTCTTCGACCGGCTCCCAACCTCCGCTTTGGAAATAGCGTTTTTGCTTGCCGTCTTCAAACTTCACCGTGTAGAAATCTACCACGTCCGCACCTGTGTTGGTCGGCGACCATGCGATGTTGTCGTTGTAGCCCACGATAATAAGCGGTGCGCCGGGAATCGTCACGCCGTACATATTCATCGTCGGGGTAATCATCTGCACTTCGTACCAAATTGCCGGAAGCGACAAGCCTAAGTGCGGGTCTCCGGCGAGAATGGGCTTGCCGGAGCGCGTTTTTGCGCCCGTTGCTACCCAGTTGTTGCTGCCTTTGCCTTCGGCTGGCTCGCCGAAAAGCGTTCCCGCGTCGTCGCGGGCAACCAGAAGAGCAGTGATGGCGCGGGATTCTAGGTGAATATTCTTTGCTTGTTGTTCTGATTTAATACTGCTTATTCGCTTTGATGCTGGCACTACGCCTTGCACTTCAGGGCTTTGCGGCACGTTCAGAACGCTATGATTCGGGTATAATGCCTGAAATGCGCTATCGCCAATTTTACCACGCATTTCTTCCATTACTACGTCGTCCAGTTGTCCTTGAAACGTAAGGTCAAACGCCATAAGTTGGTTCACCAGAATAGATTTGACAGGCGACCACGCTTCGGGCGCATACCCCAGCAAACGAAATTCAAACGGATAATCTTTTTCGGATAATCCCGAAACATACGCATTCACGCCGCTCGTAAAGGCTTCAAGAACGGCTTTTGTCTGCGGAGAATTTTTCTGAACGCTTTCCCATGTGCGCTCGGCTCCCAGCATCATTCCTGTTCGCCTGAGAAACTGGTCAGTCTTTACGCGGTCTGCACCGAAGATTTCGGACAAACGCCCTGACGCAACGCGGGTCTGGAAATCAATTTGAAACAAGCGCTCCTTCGCAATCAAGTAGCCAAGCGCTGCGACTGCATCAAGGTCGTTTTGTGCCGTGATGTGCGGCACATTGCGTTCGTCGCGGTAGATACTGACGGGCGCGGAAAGCGTCGGGATGCGGACATCCTCGATTTTACTGCTTTCATGTGCCAATCGTGCCGTTCGGTACGCACCATTCCACACGTCCAGAAAATAGGAAAAGGCAGGAATACCGCCCCATGTGCGCGAGGTCGCATAAACAAGCCCGCCTAAAAGCACGGCTGCGAGAAGTGCTGAAATGATGCGTTTCATGGAAAAGAAAAACAAGGGTTAAAAATTCTATTCGGAATTCTAATGGACAAGGAAAATGGATGCTAAATGAATTTAGTCGGGAACCTCTTCTACGAATACCAGAAGGATATAGAGTGTCATACCGACGTAGGTCGGTATCCATATCGAAGGAACCAGCACCATGCGTTTCCAATGGATGCCGACCTACGTCGGCATGACAGGATTTTCCAACTAAATCCCAAAAAATGTAGCCCGCCACGAAAGCGAACTACAACCGAATCTGTTCTATTCTTTTTTGTTCGTTTCTCGAAGTTCGTACAGAACACGGCACTTGACGGCATCGCCAAAGACCGCTATTCCGGCATTCGTCACAACCAAACCCAACGTTCCCCATAAAAACCACTCCAGCGTGTCAGCATGAATCATTTTTAAGCCGATTGCCTTGCCCACAATGCTGATGCCAAGACCGATGAGCGTTAGCCCAAGCGGTGCGAAGAGTCGCCATTTGTTGAAGAGTTGCTCAGTCGTCATAGCTTAATTCCGTACTCCGTGATGGGAAAGTGCATTACTTCGTACAAGTGCGTTACTTGGTAATAGCAAGGCTCACTTTGGTCATATCCCAAGCAAGCGTAAGCATCGTACCTTTGTCTGCTTTGTCGAAGCTAATGGTGAAGCGCTCTGCAAGCTCTTTTGTCGTAGCGGGCGTAGCTTCCACGCGAAGTACATCTTTATCTTTTTTATAGCTATATGCGCCCCACTGCTTTGCTTCGCTGTTAATGATGAACGTCCATTTATCTTTGGTCGGAATAGTAAAGAGCGAATATGTTCCTGCTTTCAGTGCCGTACCGCCAAAATTCACATCACCCGTGAGAGTAATGGTGGTGGCATCATTCGCACCCGTGCGCCAGACTTCGCCGTAAGGAACGAGACCTCCGAAAATGTCGCGTCCTTTTTTGGCGGGCTGACAATAGTTGATTGTTACCGTCACACCGTCAACGGTGGTGGTGGCTGTTGCCGCAGGGCTTGGTTTGCCTTGTGCTTGAAGAAATGTGGTTGCGCAAAAAAACAAGAGAAGAGTGCTTGCAACTGCAGTGAAACGGTGTTGGATACCGAATTTCATGATGAAAACTCCATCGAAAATGGTGAAAAAATAGGAAAATGCGGAAACTCCGCGTAATTTTGTCAGTTTGTTATACACGCAAAACGTGTAGTTGACTAACTGACATTGCAAAATACGAGGAAAAGTCTATAAATGAAACTTAGCATCGTCCAATATACGCCGACCTTCGGAGAAAAGCAGGAAAATTTTCGCCGTCTTCACGCCCACAGCGAGCAGATAGACGCAGACGTGATAGTTTTCCCCGAACTCTGCACCACAGGATATTTTTTTCAAAGCAAGGAAGAATCGCGCTCCTACGCCGAAACGTCTGACGGCGAAACAGCAGATTTTTTTCGCATAATGGCGCAAAAGCATGACGCAATGATTGTGGCGGGTTTTGCCGAAAAAGACGGCGAAAACGTCTATAATTCGGCGATGATTGTTACGCCAAACGAAGCAGTGCGTATCTATCGCAAGACGCATCTTTTCTACAAAGAGCGCCATTGCTTTGACGACGGCGATACGGGTTTTTTCGTCGTGCCGCACCACAAGCTGGATGCACGTATCGGCACGATGATTTGCTACGATTGGCGTTTCCCTGAGTCCGCGCGGGCGCTGGGCTTGAAGGGTGCGGATGTGATAGTCTGCCCGTCGAATCTGGTTACGAATGTTTGGCATATTGCCATGCCTGCCAGAGCGCTTGAAAACAAAGTCTATGTGGCAGTCCCAAACCGTGCAGGCGAAGAAATACGGGGCACAGACAAGGAAAGCGTGAAATTTACAGGTCGCTCGGTGATTTATAGCTACAACGGTTCGGAACTTGCCAAAGCGGGCGAAGAAGCCGATGAAATCTTGACGGTGGAGATAGACCCACTCGCCACGCGCGATAAATCCTTCAATGCACTCAACGACATCTTCCGTGACCGCCGTCCGGATATTTACGAGAAATAGAATCAACATTTTACTAACTTCTTCACTTTTTTTACACCAACGATGATTTCTACTGATATTTTGGTTATTGGAGCCGGTCCCTGCGGCTTATTTACTGCCTTTGAAGCTGGTTTATTAAAACTACATTGCCATTTTGTGGATTACCTGCCCATAGCAGGTGGGCAGTGTGCCGAACTCTACCCGAAAAAGCCTATTTACGATATTCCGGGATTCCCGTCCGTGTTGGCAGGCGACCTTATCCATAACCTTCTGAAACAAATCGAACCCTTCAAGCCCGGCTTCACTCTTGGTGAGCGAGCAGAAAGCATCGCAAAACAAGATGACGGCTCATTCAAAACTGTTACCTCGCGGGGTACAGAAATTCACTCAAAATTTATTTTTATCGCCGGTGGGCTGGGCTGCTTTGCGCCGCGCAAGCCGAATGTGGCGAATTTGGTGGAGTTTGAGAACAAAGGCGTGGATTATATCGTGCGCGACCCCGAAGATTTTCGTGGCAAAAAGGTCGTCGTGGCGGGTGGTGGTGATTCGGCGCTCGACTGGACGCTCATTCTGGCAGACCTCGCCAGCGAACTGACACTTGTACACCGCAGCAAGCAGTTCCGCGCTGCACCGGATTCCGTACAAAAAATGGAGGCTCTTGCGGCAGAAGGAAAAATTACGTTTGTAGCGGACGCAAATGTAACGGGACTTGCCGGAAATGGTGTGCTGAACGAGGTCATTATCACGAGCGAAACGGGCGAAGAGACCCGCAAAACAGCCGATTATTTCATTCCGCTTTTCGGTTTGGCTCCGCAACTGGGACCCATTGCCGATTGGGGCTTGGCTCTGGAGAAAAACGCTATTACCGTGAATCCGCTTGATTACAGTACGTCCGTCGAAGGCATTTATGCTATCGGTGATATTGCGGAATATCCGCATAAACTTAAACTTATTCTGACCGGTTTCCACGAAGCGGCAGTTGCGTGCCATTCGGTACAGCAAAAGCTCAATCCGGGCAAAAAACACGTCATCAAATACACGACCGTGTCGGGGATTCAGGGCTTTTAAGGCTTTGATTGACAGGGGAGAAATATTCTTTCGTCATCGGTGAGATATATTTGGAGGAATGTGCATGATAATGGATTGCCGGACTGGGATTGGTTGGGATGTTCGGGATTACTGGAATAGATTCGTCGCTTTTGGGCGGCATTCGCTTACAGTTCTCCCGCTCCCGCTTGTCGTCTTTTGTACTTTCTTGGTTCCTTTCGTATCAGGACAAAGAGCCTTTGCTCAAAGTATTTTGCAGCCTACATACTCGTTTGAGCATCTTTCGCAGGAGCAAGGGCTTTCGTACAATACCGTCACCGGTTTTGCGCAAGACAAACAAGGTTTTCTTTGGATTGCGACGTTTAACGGTCTCAATCGCTATGATGGGACGCATTTCAAGATATTCAACCGAAAAGGCAGTGATTCTACACGATATCAACCGCGCGACACGCGATTTCTCTACGCCGACAGGCGTGGCGATATTTGGGTGGTAAGTTTTGATAATACGCTTGAGCGATTTAATCCCCGCTCAGAAACGTTCTCGGTCGTGCAATTCGCATACAAATCCACAACCGAGCGAGATTATATAAACTCTATCATGGAAGATGCTTCCGGTACGCTATGGCTCACTACGATTGACGGGCTGTTTTTTTATGACCGTGTACAGCAAGCAATTCATCCCTTCGAGCAGAAGAAAAATTCTTCCATTGCATCATTACCTCTTGGCAGTATTGTCGAGTTGGGAGACGAAAGTGCGTCGCCTTCGGAACGGCGCTTGTGGATTCGCAAGCGCGGCGGGCTGATTGAATTTGACCCCGTGCAGCGTACGTACAAGCACTTTGACCTCATTGATACCGCCAAGGACAAGCAATTCTTTTATGGCAATATTGTCCGCGATTCCTCGAATTTTTTATGGTTGAGCGATCTTGAAGGTCTGTATTGCTTCGACCCGCGTTCAAAGTCGTTGGTAGTGTCCGTGCCACAAGAAAGCTATATCCGGCAGTCGTTGTTCAAAAATCCGCCTAAGAATTATTTTACCACTCGTGCAGCGATTTGTGCGCCCGATGGTATGTTATGGTTCGGGTCTAATGGCGGAATTGTTCTTCTGCAATATAGAGGCTCACCAAAAGATTATGAAACCAAGTTACTTCAAAGCAATGATGCCAATCCGACAAGCCTGAGCGGAGATGCGGTCAGGGCACTCTTTGCCGACAAATCCGGTGTTATTTGGGTAGGCGGCGAACCGTTTGGCATCAATAAATATACCCCGTATCGGCAAAAATTCCAGCTATTTCGGTATTTGCCGTTCGATACCAATAGTCTTGCTAATAACTATGTGCGCGGTATTTGCCAAGACCATTCCGGCGTTGTTTGGGTGGCAACGCACTTTGGCGGAATTAGCCGTTACGACCCCAAAAGTGGTATTTGGACACGCTTCCGCGATGACCTTGATAAGACGTTGCCAAGCCGCTTGCGACTGCCTATTAACGAAATTTGGTCAATGTATGAAGACCGCTTTGGGGTCGTTTGGGCAGGCACACGGGGCAAGGGACTATTGAGATTTGATAAGAATCTGGATGGCTTTGTGCAGTCTCCTCTTGTGCCAAATACTGCATATGTGCAGGCTATTACAGAAGACCGTGCAGGTAATCTTCTTTTAGGAACACGAGGAAATACAACCATTGTGGGGATATTTATCATTCCTTCCGACCGAAAAGAGAGTGGTGTTCAGTTTATTGCCACCAAACAGGCAAACAGCAACAAATTTATGACAGGCGATGTGCTCGCCATCCACGAAGACCGCTTTGGTGCTCTTTGGTTGGGTGGAACATATGAATTACTGCGCATAACAAGACAAAACAATACCATCGAAGATTTCACACCAAAATTTCTAGCAGGACTGAAAAACTCACTGACAAATGTTGGGAGCGTTACCACTTCCATTACAGAAGACCGGGCGGGAACGCTTTGGATTTCCAGCAAAGGCGGCGGTTTGGTGCGTTATGACCGCGAACGAGATTGTTTTCTCGTTACCAACGAGCAAGACGGCTTGCCGAATAACTCCGTCTATGCACTGCTGGAAGATAATCAAGGACGCTTCTGGATAAGTAGCGATGCGGGCTTGACGATGTGGAATCGGCAGGAAAACACCTTCCGCACCTTCACCACTGACGATGGCTTACAAGGGCGTGAGTATAATCGGCTTAGTTACTTCAAAAGCGCAAATGGTACGATGTTTTTTGGCGGAACTAACGGCTTGAATGCTTTTCATCCCGACCATTTACGCTTCAATCCCTTCTCACCGCCTCTTGCACTAACCTCGCTTCATCTCTTTGACCAAGAAGTACGCCCCGATAGCCTCATTCAACATCATCAAGGGCAAGAACGTATCATTCTCAAACATGACCAAAACTTTCTCACCTTTCGGTTTGCAGCGCTTGATTTTCACGTTCCTCAAAACAATCTTTATGCTTACAACCTTGAAGGAATAGATAGAGACTGGGTGCAGTGTGGAACAAGGCATGAAGCGACATATACGAACTTGAATCCGGGCGATTACACTTTCCGCGTTCGCGGTGCAAATAACGACGGCGTTTGGAATATGGTGGGTCTCACGCTGCACGTCGTCATTTTACCACCATGGTGGCAGACATGGTGGTTTCGTGTGATACTTATTTTTGCTATTTTAGGAGTGCTCGCCGCTGTGCTACAAAGTTATCGACGGCGAATTCAGCGCTTGCAAGAGCATCGCGAAGAATTACTTCGGCACATTGAGGAGCGTCGCCGTGCAGAAGATGAGCTTCAGCACTCGGAAGAAAAATTTCGTGCACTCTTCGAGACCTCGCCACTCGGCATGGTCTTATGGCAAGTAAATGGCTCTATGTTGGAGGTGAATGCTGCGTTTGCCCACATTTCCGGCTACGCTGCTGATGAAATCGGCACACTTAGCTTCTGGGATATTCTGAACGAAACGCACAGTACATCTATACGCTATTCCTTGCAGCATCGCAACTCCTTCGGACCAGTAGAGCAAACGCTTACCTCGAAAACGGGCGAGAAACTTTCGGTCGTGCTCTATGGCATTGCGATTGCCGAGAATTCCTCCAAAACGAGCACCGAGCGCATTTGGACTGTGATAGAAGATGTAACCGAGCGCAAGCGAGCTTTGGATGCGATGTTGCGGTATCAGCTTAATCCACATTTTATGTTCAACGTTCTGAACTCGGTGAATGCGCTCATGGGCGAAAACCAACGGAACGCCAAGCGGATGATTATTCAGTTTTCAAGCCTTCTCCGGCATACACTGGTGGCGAGCAGCAAGCAAACCGCACCACTAGGAGACGAAATCGAAGCCGTCGAGCACTATCTCGCTATTGAAAAACTCCGCTATGAAGAGCGATTGGAAGCACGTATTGATGCTGACCGCAGAACACTAGACCTCAATGTGCCGGTTTTTTTAGTGCAGCCATTGGTCGAAAACGCTATTAAATACGGGATGCAAACATCAAAGCAACCATTACAGTTGATGATTTCAAGCCGTCTGGAAGGAGAGTATCTTGCCATTGAGGTTACCAATACCGGTGCATGGGTGGAAGCGATAGCAAACGGTGCGAACAATAGTAGGAACAGCAGTGCGGCGCTCACAAAGCAGCGGAGCACAGGCATCGGGCTGGAGAATCTTCGTAAACGCCTAGCGCAACTATACCCGAACGAGCACACAATGGAGATTACCCATGAACAAGGACTAGTGCGTGTTCGCTTAACGATTACGGTGCAAGAACTGTTGAGCGTTCCAACGGCATAACGTAACGTGCCGATTCGGACGATAAAGATAATTTGTGCAAAAATCCTTATTGTTTTGTCATGCCTACCAACAATATATTATGACAATAAACTCTGATACAATCAAGGCTTTGATAGTGGACGATGAGCGTTTGGCGCGGCTGGAAATGAGTCAGATATTAGCGGAGTTTGCCGACCGTGTTACTGTTATAGGCGAAGTCGCCAGTAAACGCGAGGCGGTAGAATTTATCGCTGCTCCGCCCGATAATGTGCGTCCCGATGTGATATTTCTCGACATCAATATGCCGCACGGTTCCGGCTTTGAAGTGCTCGAGGAAATTGATTATGAAGGCACTCAGCCTATTCATATCGTCTTTGTTACTGCCTACGACGAATACGCAGTCCGTGCTTTCAGTGTGAATGCGCTTGATTATGTATTGAAGCCCGTTGACCCCGAGCGCTTGGAGCGAACGATTGTGCGTTTGGAAAAGGCGCTCGGGCGAGAACAATCATTGCTCTCAGCACTATCGCAAATGGAGTCAAACGATCTCGCGCAAAACGAGTTTACACAAAACGAGTTTACGCAAAACGCACTCAAACTTACCTCCGAGGATTATATCTTTGTTACCATTGGCAAACAGCGCCGCTTTGTAGCAATGCAAGAGATCGTCTGCATTACCGCCAGCGATAACTACACAGAACTTTGGCTGCCCGACGGTAAACGCGCTATGCTGCTTCGCACTATGAACGAATGGGAAGCGATGCTGCCGGAGCCTGATTTTCTGCGTATTCATCGCGGGACAATTATTAACCGTTTCTATATTGACGCTTCGCGTCCGGTGGAGCCAAGCGGCAGTGGGGCGCTTGTGTTTTTGCGGGATATAGCCGAATCCTTTGCAATAAGCCGCCGCTCTTATACAAAACTGAAGGAGCAGTTGCCGTAAGACATGGAGAAAAACGAACACTATTGCGTAAGCATAACCTCCACAGCACCCTTCGCACTTTCTAAGCGATAGAGTGCCGAACCTTTATTTTCTAAGCTGTAACGCTGCTCACTCAGGGACGCTTGATTAACCGTAATGGCGGAAGCATATATTTGAAGGAAATGCACTTGATTTTCTAGCACTTGCGCTTTAATACTTCCTGTGGTGCAGATAGCTTCAAGACCTGCAAACATACCTTGCACATGAATTGCAGCATTCCGGCTTCGCACAATCACTTTGGCAGTATTGGGCAAAAAGAATGTTTGCACAATATTTTCGTTGACCGTCGCTATGCCCACTACCCACAGTTCCGGGCGTACTTGGGGTTGGATAAATAGCGTATCTCCACGTTGCTTGAGAACGACATCATATTTAGGGCGTTCCTTGTCGTTCGACCAACCGTAAATATTTCCAGTCCGCTCTGTTGCAATTGCTGTCGTGGCATATTGCTCTTTCCAAGAGGTAATATTGACATTTCCCTCAACTTCGATAACGATAACCGATTGTTTATTCAGCATCTGCGATTGATGCTGAACAACATCACTTTGTGCGAATACATACGTCGCGTTTGCGGCTGATACTGCCGAAATGACTAACGCAAATGTAAAGAGCAAAGCAATGGTGCGATTTGTTAAGCAAATGGATTTCATAACAATTCTTTCAATAAAAGTGACAGGAAATACTAAATTGCATAATACTATGCAATGCGATGTATAGGGGTAAAAAAAATATTATTTAGTGATTTTCATCAGAAGCAATCGTCGTTGTAACGATTGATTGAACAATACGATAGGCTATTTTCGTCACGATGGTATAGAGGAGAACGCAGACTGCCAGTCCAAGTGGAACAAACCAATAACCAAAGACATCATAATACTTTTTGTCCAGATTAGAATAGTCAAAAAAACCGAATGCAAATCCGCCTGCTTCTCCGGCAAACAAGCCCACATTATGGGGAAAGACAAATTTCAAGCACACCATCAGCGCCAATACAAAAAGTATGGTATAAAGGAGGCTCATGGCAAGCACCAAGATTGACTGCATTCTGCTACCGCCTATCATGTAATACAGGCTCTGAGCAAGAACTCGCGGATTGAGCGTGTGGGAAGCATTTTCCAAGAGTTTTTTGCCGACAACGGGCTGCAAAAATTCTTCAGGATGCCCTAACTTGCGGGTTGCGTTGAGAACTTTTTCCGCTTCGGATTGTGCCGAATCATGTTCTACGCTTTCCCAGATATGGCTTTGAATTTCAAGTAAAATGTCCTGTTTTTGCAAGAGTGGAAGCGGCTTCAGAACACGCTCAATGCGCTCTTTATATTGCTGCCAAATTTGTGTCGCCACAGAATCGGCGAACACGTCGGGAAAATGTAAGGGATAATTCTGCATATGTGCATTTGATAGTGGTGAACGTCTTGGGTAGAAAGATACAAGGTCGGTGAGCAAAGATTATTACAACGAGAGTTTTTGAATAGCAAAGCTCATTTTGAGCCATTCCTGCTTCATTGCGTTCAAAGCGTGCGTTCCATTTGGGGTGATTGTGTAGTATTTACGCGGTACTCCGGAACCCATTTCGCGCCACTCAGAAGAAATCAAACCTTCCTTCTGCAAACGGTTGAGCATCGGGTAGAGTGTGCCTTCCGATAGGTCTGCCGCCAGTATTTGCTTCACATCTTCAATCAATTCATACCCGTAATACTCTTTTTTCTGCATAAAGAGTAACAGGATAAACTCTAGCGTTCCTTTACGAACCTGGGAAGACCATTTCTCTAAATGCTCTGCTATGTTGTCAGAAATGTTGTTCTTCATAATTTCTTGAATTCAAATTCCTTTTCCTTACATTTTGTCATATTCGACTCTTCGTGCAAAATCTTTAGGCAAATATATCTCCATATACTATGCAATACATAGTAAAGTTTCACGATGCGAAAAATAAATTCTTCGCTTACGAAATCAATTCTTGGCATTACCAAAGAGTTTTTACGTCAATGCCTCACATCCCGTGGGTTCCACGGAATATGAGGCATGAGTATTTTGGGGGATATGATTGGGGATTTTGCCCTAGCCGTCACTCATAAACCAAGTTAAAGAAGCAGCTTCCGGCATAAATCAAAAGTCGTTGCTTATCCTAACTTCGTCCGCAAAGCGCTGTCCAGTGCATCCAAAAAGTCTTCGGTGTAGAGATAATGCTCACCGTGAACGACCTTGTTCCCATGAATACAAACGGCGAGGTCTTTCGTCATTTTTCCGCTTTCTACCGTTTCAACACAAACTTTTTCGAGCGTTTGGCAGAAATTAATCAGGTCTGTATTACCGTCCAACTTGCCACGGAATTCCAAGCCCCGTGTCCATGCGAAGATAGACGCAATAGGATTGGTGGAAGTGCGATTGCCTTTTTGATGTTCGCGGTAGTGGCGTGTTACCGTACCGTGTGCTGCTTCTGCTTCCATAATCTTGCCGTCGGGAGTAATGAGAACGGAAGTCATCAAGCCCAGCGAACCGAAGCCTTGCGCAACGATGTCGCTTTGCACATCGCCGTCATAATTTTTACACGCCCACACAAAATTTCCGTTGAACTTCAGCGCCGAAGCGACCATGTCGTCAATCAGGCGATGTTCATAGGTGATACCTGCGGCTTCAAATTTTGCTCTGAAATCATTTTCGTAAATCTCACGAAAGATCGCTTTGAAGCGTCCATCATATTGTTTTAGAATCGTATTTTTACTGGAAAAATAAAGGGGCCACTTTTTCTGCAAGGCAAGATTGAAACAAGCAAATGCGAAACCACGAATGGACTCGTCGGTATTATACATTGCCATCGCGACACCATCACCCTTGAAATTATAAACCTCAAAAGACTGAGGCTCAGAGCCGTCTTCGGGCGTAAAGGTAATAGTGAGTTTGCCTTTACCTTTTGTTTGGAAGTCCGTAGCGCGGTACTGGTCACCGAAGGCATGACGACCGACGCAAATAGGCGCTGTCCAGTTTGGAATCAGTCGTGGGATGTTATTACAGACAATCGGCTCGCGAAAGACCGTACCATCCAAGATATTACGAATTGTTCCATTGGGTGATTTCCACATTTGCTTCAAATTGAACTCTTTTACACGAGCAGCATCGGGAGTGATGGTGGCGCATTTAATCCCCACGCCATATTTTTTGATAGCCTCAGCGGACTCAACGGTAATTGTGTCATCTGTTTTATCACGGCTTTCGATGCCAAGATCGAAGTATTTTATATCCACATCAAGGTACGGCAAGACCAGTTTGTCCTTGATAAACTTCCAGATAATACGAGTCATTTCGTCGCCGTCAAGTTCGACGACCGGGTTAGCAACCTTGATTTTATTCATAACTGCGTTAGTAATGGAGTTGTAGTGTAGTAATTGAACGGTGAGAGCGGGCTATCATAACAAAGAGAGAGAGCAATGACACCTTCAGAAGGTACAAAAATACACAATTCCGCGCCACTACAAAGAGTGGATTGAGGCAGATGAAAGAATTATTTTTTTTATTGTCAGAATCTCAACAATAGACTCGTAGATTATTTCGTCTTGTAGGCGGATTGGTAATAAACATCACGCCTCGGAGCTATGTCCCCAATAGGCTGTGGCATCCTTTCCTTCACCTTATATCCCTGGAGTAACTAATGGCAAAAGTGCCTATCACCGTCGCACACGGCGACGGTATTGGTCCTGAAATCATGGACGCAACACTGCGTATTATCACCGAAGCTGGTGCTGAACTGGCTATCGAAACAATTGAAATCGGCGAAAAAGTATATCTGCGCGGCAATGCTGCTGGTATTGAACCACAATCGTGGGAATCACTTACCCGCACAAAGGTCTTTCTGAAGGCGCCTATTACGACTCCCCAAGGAGGAGGATTCAAAAGCCTGAACGTTACGACGCGCAAGGTACTGGGTTTGTATGCGAATATACGCCCTTGTATTGCATATGCGCCCTATGTCCGCACAAAACATCCGGGCATGGATGTCGTGATTGTTCGTGAAAATGAGGAAGATTTGTATGCAGGCATTGAACATCGTCAGACCGCAGATGTATATCAGTGTTTGAAACTCATTACACGTCCCGGTACGGAAAAGATTGTCCGTTATGCTTTCGAGTATGCTCGTGCAAATGGTCGCAAAAAAGTAACGTGCTTTGCCAAAGACAACATTATGAAAATGACGGACGGTATTTTTCATAAAATCTTTGATGAGATTGGTGCTGAATATCCTGACCTCGAAAAGGAAATGTGGATTGTGGACATTGGAGCAGCAAAACTTGCCGACACGCCGGGAGCGTTCGATGTAATCGTTATGCCTAATCTCTACGGTGACATTTTATCGGACGTAGCAGCGCAAATTGCAGGTTCTGTCGGGCTTGCCGGCTCATCAAATATTGGTGACCACTGCGCAATGTTTGAAGCGATTCACGGCTCTGCGCCGCGCCGCGCCGGACAAAACCTTGCCAATCCATCTGGCTTGCTCTTGGGTTCGGTACTGATGCTGGGTCATATTGGACAAAGCGATGTAGCAGCCCGCGTCCATAATGCTTGGCTTACTACGCTGGAGCAAGGAATTCATACATATGACATTTTCCAAGATGGAATTAGCAAACAAAAAGTCGGTACAAAAGAATTTGCGGATGCTGTCATCAAAAATCTTGGAAAAATGCCAAATGAACTGAAAGCAGTGGATTACAGTAAAGCTAAAACCATGACACTGACACCGCCCTCAGCACCAAAAAAGATGAAGAAAGAATTGGTTGGTGTTGATATGTTCTTAGATTGGTCTAATGGCAAGCCGGCAGATCTTGGTGCAATTCTTACCCCAATTACCGCAGGCAATTTGAAACTGAGCGTCATCAGCAATCGCGGCGTAAAAGTATTCCCGGGCGGTATGACCGAAACCTTCTGTGTTGACCATTGGCGCTGCCGCTATTTGGGCGAGGGTGGAGCAATTCAGCACAATCAAATTGTAGAGCTTATGCAAAAACTTGTTAATGCAGGGCTTGATGTAATTAAAACAGAGAATCTCTGTACTTTTGATGGTGAAAATGGCTTTTCGGCTGTGCAAGGTAACTAAACGTATAGTATGTAGCCATTAGTGTGTAGCGATTCAAAGCGCTCATTTATCATTCTGATAGATGAGCGCTTTTGCTTAAATGCCACAGCATAGATTACAGAAACACAAAAAAAATCTCCCCGTAGGAATTCCCTAAAAACTCCTATATTTGTTGCTGATGTCAAAGAGCATCGTGGCATGATACTTCGCACAAGCTCTCTTCTACCAACATTCCAGAGCATAATGATTCAAGCAGTACGCGGTACGAAAGATATTCTCCCCAGTGAAATTGGGGCTTGGCAGACGCTCGAAACCACATTCCGCCGCACGGCAGGACAGTTTGGTTTTCAAGAACTCCGCACACCCGTCTTTGAGCATACGGAGCTTTTCTCGCGGGGAATCGGCGAGACGACCGATATAGTCGGTAAAGAAATGTACACGTTCCTTGACCAAGGGCAAACCTCCATCACGCTCCGTCCCGAAGCCACTGCCAGCATTGTTCGAGCAGTCATCGAAAATACGCTCGTTGAAAAAAATCCACTCTTGCGGCTGTGGTACATGGGGGCAATGTTCCGTCAGGAACGCCCGCAAAAAGGGCGTTTGCGGCAATTTCACCAGTTTGATGCAGAAATACTTGGCTCTGCGCAGCCGGAGGCAGATGCCGAGAGCCTTTTGCTGGCATATACCATTCTAAAGGCTATCGGGCTAACGGCATTTGAATTGCGACTGAACTCGCTGGGCAATACCGAAAGCCGCATACGATACCGCGAAGCCCTTCAAACCCACTTCCGTCCGCATATTGGCGGGATGTCGGAGGACAGCAAAAACCGCTTGGAGAAAAATCCGCTGCGTATCTTGGATTCCAAACATCCACAAGATGCGGAAGTCGTGAAAGGCGCACCATTGCTGACAGAATATCTTGACGATGGAAGTCAAAAGTATTTTGAGAGCGTACAAAAAATTCTTGTGGCATTAGAAATTCCGTATATTGCGGACGCTCGTTTAGTGCGGGGGCTTGATTACTACTGCCATACGACGTTTGAGTTTGTCACAACGCGCTTAGGTTCGCAGAATGCGATTGGCGGCGGCGGGCGCTATGACGGGCTTTTCGAGCAGTTCGGGGGAAAACCGACTCCCGGTATTGGCTTTGCCTTCGGGATAGAGCGTTTACTTCTGCTCCTCGAAGAAGAGCAGAAAACTCCCACAACCGAGACACAATGCGATCTTTATGTCATTGCTCTCGATGACGAATCCAGTCCGCTTGGCATGAAACTCGCTCAATCGCTGCGTCTGCGCGGACTAACGGTTATCACCGATGCGCTCCGGCGCTCCTTCAAAGCACAAATGCGCGATGCAGACCGCACCAAAGCACGCTTTGTAGCAATCATTGGCGAAAAGGAACGGCTCAACCAAAATGCTATCATCAAAGACATGGCAACGAGCGAACAGCGCGAAATGGCATTAGATAACGTTGACGACCTATACCAAATCCTCTGCGGACTAGAGACCCCCTTACCTTAAAATTAAGAACTCGATTTATGTAATTTTTCAATTCATTCATTTGATTCTCAGATTTGTTCAGGAGTGTGAATTATGGCAACCAAAACAGTTGCAAAACCCGTAGCAAAAGCTACGGTAGCAAAAGCTACAGCAGCAAAAGCTACAGCAGCAAAAGCTAACGCAGCAAACACTGCAAAGAAGCCCGTAGCGAAAGCGGCGGCAAAACCTTCTCAAACCGTAGCAAAGCCCATAGTAGGTACAAATGGGCATAGCAGCAACCACACAGGACATAACGGACAGCCGCTTCCGTTCTTTTTGTCGGTAGCGCAATACTTCGATAAAGCATCGAAGGCGCTCGGCTTACCGCATGGATTGGCAGAGCAAATTAAAGCCTGCAATTCCGTCTATTATTTCAATTTTCCTGTCCGCATCAAGGGCGAGCTAAAGGTAATTGAAGCATGGCGCTGTGAGCACAGTCACCACAAACTGCCTACCAAGGGCGGTATTCGCTACAGCGAAATGGTTGACCAAGACGAAGTAATGGCGCTCGCTGCCCTTATGACGTACAAATGTGCTATCGTTCACGTTCCTTTCGGCGGTGCAAAAGGCGGTATCAAAATCAACCCGCGCGATTACACCGAAGAAGAACTAGAGCGCATCACACGCCGCTATACATCCGAACTCATTCACAAAAATTTCATCGGTCCCGCAGTGGACGTACCTGCGCCTGATTACGGCACGGGCGAGCGCGAAATGGCGTGGATTGCCGATACATACCTTAGCTTCCACGGCTCTACCGACATCAACGCTCTTGGTTGTGTGACGGGTAAGCCGATTGCACAAGGCGGTGTGCGTGGTCGTCGTGAGGCGACAGGACGTGGTGTCATGTTCGGATTGCGTCAGGCAATGGCTGATAAAACCGATATGAAGCGCCTCAAACTCACAACGGGCTTGGAAGGTAAAACGATTATCGTGCAAGGCTTTGGTAATGTGGGCTTCTATGCAGCGAAATTCCTCCAAGAACAAGGTGCAACAATCATTGGTATTGTCGAATGGGACGGCGCGGTATATAATCCCAAGGGCATCAATATCGAAGACTTAGACAAGCACCGCAACGAGACCAAAAGCATCACGAACTTCCCTAAAGCAAAAACGATTAAAAACAGCCGCGAAGTGCTTGAATACGAGTGCGATGTACTCATACCCGCAGCGCTCGAAAGCCAAATCACCTCCGAAAATGCGCCGCGTATCAAAGCAAAAATCATTGCTGAAGGCGCAAACGGTCCCGTTACCGCCGATGCTGAAGATATTTTGCTCAAAAAAGGAATTTTGATTATTCCGGATATGTACTTAAACGCAGGTGGCGTAACGGTTTCATACTTCGAGTGGTTGAAAAATATTTCGCACGTCCGCTTTGGTCGTATGGAAAAGCGCTTCGAGGAAAACACCCAACGCCGCATGGTAGAGGCTGTGGAGGAACTCGTCGGACGCAATTTCTCGCAGAGTGAGCGCAAACTGCTTATTCGCGGCGCAGGCGAAGAAGACCTTGTGAATTCCGGCTTGGAAGACACAATGATTAACGCCTACGAAGAAATCAAGAAATACTCGGACTCACACCCGCAAATCCATGATTTGCGTACGGCTGCCTTTGCTTCGGCGATTGACAAAGTTGCGACGACCTACAAGCAACTTGGCTTATTCCCATAAGCAAAGCGAACAAGAAAGAAAGATATATAAAAAAGGGCTTCCTGCTTGGGAAGCCCTTTTCTGTTTTTACGGATTCGCCGTTTCTTGTGTCCCTTTTTCTTCTGCCGTCTTTTTGTGCAATGTTCGCCAGAGATACCATACGATTGCGCTATTGGCAAGAATAACGATAACTTTTACAATCGTTGGCTTATGCACCAGATGATAGATTTCAAGCGGGATAAGCGATGCCGTTGCTACGACCATGAACCATTCTGCCCAGCGCTGCCCCAAGTACACGCCTACGCCCTCAACCCAAAGCACCACCGCATAAATAAGCGCCAGAATGCCTGTCGAGCGCACTGTATCGCCCAGAAGAAATGTTTCTACTCGTGAGAGCAACCAATAAAAAATCTTACCTTGCGGTAACATCAGTTCATCGTCGAGCCATTCGATAACGGCTTGATACCACGTGTCGCGGACATCTAAAAAGAATAATGACGCGCCAATAAAAATGAGTGCGCAGCCTTTGGCAATTTTGTAGAGCGCAATAGTGCGCAGATACTTGTTCGAGTGCATAGTGTCGAAGAATGAAAAGTGAAGAAAGTGCAGAACATTAAAAATTGAATCCTGAGAAAGTGTCTGAATTTAGCCGTACACCTGCCGGAGAACGCGGTAGGTCTGGATATGCGCTTGTACGGTGAGATGCACGGGCTTTGCATAGCCGCCACCCATAGCGACGGAGACAGGTATGCCCTGACGCTTGCAAGCCCGAAAGACCATTTCGTCGCGTCTGGCAAGTCCGTTCATGGTGAGCGCAAGCCTTCCCAACGTGTCCTCACGAAGCGGGTCAACTCCGGCTTGATAGAGTACAATATCGGGCTTCCACGCAAAAATCTTTGGTAATTCCTCTTCCAACATTGCCAGATATTCGTTGTCCGTGGTATTATCGGGCAAATCAATATCCACGGTGGAAGGGACTTTGCGGAAAGGATAATTTTTCGCGCCATGCATACTGAAAAGATAGACGTTCTCACGTCCGCCGAGAATAGCTGCCGTGCCGTTGCCCTGATGCACGTCTAAATCCACCACCGCCACACGCCGCACCAGACCTTGCGCAAAGAGGTATTCCGTCACCACTGCTAAATCATTGAACACGCAGAATCCTTCGCCCGCGTCCGGAAGCGCATGATGCGTCCCGCCCGCAAGATTGCCTGCAACGCCGCTTTCGAGTGCCTCTTCTGCCGAAGCAATCGCCCCGCCGACAATAGTGAACGAGCGAACGACCAGTTCCGGTGTCCACGGGAAACCGATACGACGCATAATCATGCGGTCAACCGTCCCGCTCGCAACGGCATCCACGTACTGCGGGGCGTGCGCTAATTTCACCAGCTCGGGCGAAACAGGCTCGGAGAGGTAGAATTCACGGGGCTGCAATACGCCTTCTGCCATAAGCCCGTCGCGCACGAGCCGATATTTGGTAATGGGAAATTTATGTCCTTCCGGAAGCGGTAAAACATAAACATCGGAGTAGAAAACCATCATAAAACCGTCAATGGTGCTGAAAGAAGAAATACCTGTCACGTTGTAAAATACGAATCCGTTGTCTTTTTCGCGGATAATTTCTACAAGCATAAAATTAGCGTTGCGGAAATGAACAGAATACAGTATTTTCCTCTCCAAACAATATCCATTGTCCTCTTCACCCTCATTTGGCATCGCCCATCCATACTTCATGCACATACTTGTAACAAACGACGACGGGATAGATTCACCGGGGATTTATGCCCTCGTTCATGCCTTGCGCACTGTTGGCAAGGTTTCAGTTGTAGCGCCCGACCGCCAGCAAAGCGCCGTCGGACACGCGCTCACCGTGAGCAGTCCGCTTCGCGCTACGAAAATTCGCCGCGACGGTGAGTTTTTTGGTCATGCTATCAACGGAACACCTGCTGATTGTGTAAAAATTGCGATTTGTGCGCTTTTGGAAGAAAAAGTGGATTTGCTGGTGTCCGGTATCAATCATGGTTCTAATACTTCAAAAAATATTCTCTATTCCGGCACAGTGTCGGCAGCAACAGAAGGCATGATGATGGGTGTGCCATCCATTGCGGTTTCGATTGATTCGCTGGATTACCGAACCGATTGCAATGTCGCTGCTGAGTATGCAGCCCGCGTTGCGGCGCAATATGCTGATTTGAACATTCCTGCCGATACGATTCTGAACCTGAACGTACCGGCACTTCCGAAAGAACAAATCAAAGGCTTTCGGGTAACAAAACAAGGTACTTCCGGCTGGGAAGATGCGTACGAGCGACGACTTGACCCGATGGGACGCGAGTATTTTTGGCTTTCGGGACATTACAATTCGATAGATACCGACCTTGAATCTGACGAAGGCGCAATGAAAGCCGGCTACGTCTCGGTAACGCCCGTGCGGTATCAGCTCACCAATGAAGACCTGCGTGGGCAACTGCGCATTGCTGAGTAATTATCGCATCGCTCAACGCTTGAATTCAAGACTTCACTTCACTATTTGATTTGCCCAATTCTTGTATTTGCTATGTCTGCTCCTGAACATAACGTCTTTGATGCACTTGCTGTCGGTATTTTTGCCCTTGATGAGGCATATATCGTTCGGGCGTGGAATGCCCGTCTGAGCGAATGGACAGGGCTGTCGGCAAACGCCCTTATCGGTACCGATATTCGCCTTTGGTTTGGGCATTTACGAGCTAACGACTTTGGCGATGCGTTTCGGGCTATTTGGCAAAGCAAAGAAGTGGTAAATTTCGAGGGTTTTCCGAGCATTATTCCCTCATTCGCACACGAAAATATACGGCGTGTGGAAAGTGCTTCCGCGCGGCTCTATACCGCGACGAATGGCAAAGTATATGCACTTTTCACGCTTCAAGACATTACGCCACAAGCAGAAGAAATTGAACACTTTAAGACTTCGATGGTTGAAATCGAAGAGATTTGGCGAAACGACGAGGAGATTCGCATTCTCAACGAAGAACTCGAAAAGCGTGTTGGCGAACGTACTGAGGAATTAGGCAGACTAAACTTTGAGCTGAACAAAGAAATCACCATTCGTAAACAGGTGGAAGACGCATTTAGGCACAGCGAACAGCTTCTCTCCTTGATTTTCGAGAATGCTGCCGTGGGACTGGCACTTCTACATCAAAATGGGCGCTACATCAGAATCAACCAAATGTTTTGCCGTATGTTTGGCTTCAACGTCGAAGAGCTTTTAGGAAAACATTTTGCGTATCTCTACGACGAAGATGAGCGCTTCACTGCGGCAGAGCGGTGGAATGATATTATTTACGGCGAAGATGGTATTCTCAGAGGAGAAAGGCACTTTCAGCTTCGGAATGGTTCTGAAATGGACATCTATTTCACAACCGTCCGCTTTCATACTGCCGACGGGGAAATACGTGTTATCACGACCGGCACAGACATTACAGGTATAAAGCGTGCCCAAGAGGAAATGCGCCTTGCGCTGGAACGCGAGCAGGAACTCAACAAACTCAAGGCAAATTTCGTGACCGCAGTATCGCACGAATTTAGAACGCCTCTGACCGTTATTTTCTCGTCATCTGAGATTTTGCAAGCACAATCAACCATGACCGAAGAGAAGCGCGGTAAAATGCACTTTCAGATAGAGCGTAGTGTGAAACGCATGACTGAACTTCTGGATGAAGTCGTGTTTATCGAGCGGAGCATGAAAGAGCGCACCATTGCTTTCCCACGTCCGGTGAATGTGTATCGGTTCATTCAGGATATTGTGCGTGAAATTGAAGTTTTTGACCAGAGTGTTCATAGCATCACACTCGCATTTACGGGTTTTGAAGGAGAGATGACGGAAACCAACCCCGCATTGACGCTACCCATAGATGTCGGTCTCGTGCGCTCTATTGCCAGTCATCTCCTGACAAACGCTCTTAAATTCTCACCTCCCGGCACGAAGGTCGCTGTTG
>JANYDO010000399.1 GCA_025363605.1 Candidatus Kapaibacterium sp. | reverse complement strand
CGGGTAGCTTCATCCTGATGCCGATGAATGTAGCGTTGATATTCTTGGGCATCAAAGCCACGAGCCAGAAATTTGGAGCGAATATGTTTCATATATGCAAGATACACTATTTTGCGATAATCTTACCCGAAAGGGAATAATCTGTAAAGGAAAGCGGAGTTTGGTATTTCTAAAGGTAGTCGGTCTTATATCAAAAGAGTTAAAGGCAAATACTTCCGATTTCGTGCTAGACCAAAGCTCATTTGAATTACTGGTAATCACACATTGGTATTTAGACTGTTGGTACTCAACAATGGTATCAGCCACAATACGAATTATATTATAGGTAGGGCTAGATGTGGTATCGTATTTATTTAACAGAGAATAATAGTTAATGAGGGCATACCGCCAAAAATTACCTACTTTCAGCGGATACAACGGGTTCTGTTCAATAGGAATAGCTTTTTTCTCCCCTGAAGTAGGACCAAGAAAATTGTTACAACTTGCGAGTGCTATGAGGCACACAAGATAGAGTGCAATACGGTAAAGATGGGAGTATTTCATACAATTCGGAGTCAAATAGTTGAGCATCGTTCTTATCCATAAGAACGATGCTCAAAGGGAAAGAAATTATTGCTTGACAAATTGCGTGGTTTTCCGGTTTCCTGCTATATCAACCTCTATGGTGTTACACTTTTTGCGCCTCGCGCAACCATTTCACAAGCGGGTACATTGCCTCAAAGTGGTGTACCAGCTCTTGTTCCAGCGTGTCGTCGTCCTTCGATTTCCAGCGAAACGATGTTTGCACAACATAGCTTTTGAGTTTAATAAGGTCGGGATGCGGCACGTCGTCTTCGTAGCCCTTGGGGAGGCGGGTGAGTGTGTTGGAGCGATCGAGGTCGCCAAAGACGGCTTTGAAGGTTTTGCCCGTAAGCACTGATTCTATGCGGTCGGGATGCTCGGCAATGTACGCGCGAATAGCGGCATACTGTTCTTTTTCCGGCATCCAGATTCCGCCTGCTACGAACATTTCTGCCTTGCTGTCAATTTGCATATAGTACGACGGACCAAGTGTTTTTCTGCCTTCTGGGGAAATAATTATCGAAAAATTGGTCTTGTAGGGGGTTTTGTCATTGGAAAAGCGAATGTCGCGGTTGATGCGGAAGACACACTGCTTCGGCTCGACGTTCTGAATGTTGCTATCAAAGCCCGCCACGCCCACAATCACGGCTTCAATCAGTTCCATCCAGTCCTTGCGGAGCGCATCGTAACGGTCTCTGTTGGCATCGAACCATGCTTTTGCGTTGTTGGCGGCAAGTTCGCTGAGGAAGGTGGTGAGTGCTTTGGTGTTCATCGGTATTGGCATTGTGCAGAAAATGGTAGAAGCATTTTCTTGACAAAATAGCGTTTTTGCAGCGTACAGGCAAGGAAGAATGATTGCGCTGGAAACAGTAACGGCGACGCGCACGGGAATACCGCACATTTCGCCGTTATTCAAAATATGACATTGAGCATTTACAAATCAACACCCAGAATTGGTATCTACACCAAACCCGAACTGCGCCCGTTTTTCAAATTCCACACCGTTGCTACAAGACAATCTACTTCCTCAAACGTGTTATAGAACGCCAAGGACGGACGTACCGTAGCTTCCAGCCCGAAACGGCGCAAAATCGGCTGTGCGCAGTGATGCCCCGAACGCACGGCTATTCCTTCTTTGTTTAGTGCAGCGCCGACTTCTTCGGTGGTGTAGCCGTCCAGCACAAACGACAACACACTTGCTTTCTCGCGTGCCGTGCCGATGAGGTGCAGTCCCGGAATGCGTTGTAATGCCTCCGTTGCATACACCAACAGTTCGTGTTCGTAGCGCGTGATGTTTGCCATGCCGATTTTGTCCAAATAATCAATCGCCGCGCCAAGCCCCACCGCATCGGCAATGCTTCCCGTACCAGCTTCAAAGCGGGCTGCGGGCGGATGATAGACCGTTTTTTCAAACGTTACATCCACAATCATATTGCCGCCGCCTTGCCACGGGGGCATGGAGTTCAGCACGTCGGATTTGCCATAGACAACGCCGATGCCAGTCGGAGCAAAAACTTTATGCCCCGAAAACACAAAGAAATCACAGTCATAAAGCTGCATATCCACGCGCAAATGCGATACCGATTGCGCCCCATCAATCAGTGCCTTCGCGCCGACTGCGTGTGCCATTGCAACCATTTCCTGCACGGGCGTAACGGTGCCAAGTGCGTTGGAAACGTGTGCTATCGCTACTAAACGGGTTTTTGCATTAAGCAATTTTTGGTATTCATCCAAGCGCACCTGCCCGCTATCGTCCACCGGAGCCACGCGCAGCCGTGCGCCTTTTTCGGCACAGAGCATTTGCCAGGGAACAATGTTTGCATGGTGTTCCAAGTGCGTAACGACGATTTCATCGCCGTGCTGAATGTTTTGCCGACCCCAGCTTTGCGCCACAAGATTGATACCCTCGGTCGCGCCGCGCACGAAGATAATTTCTTGCGATGACGCAGCATTCAGGAATCGGCGCACCTTGTCCCGTGCGGCATCGTAGGCATCGGTCGCCCGCGCAGCAAGCGTGTGTGC
>JANYDO010000387.1 GCA_025363605.1 Candidatus Kapaibacterium sp. | reverse complement strand
GGCTTCCACCACCCATTCCAAGCTAAAGGAAGAAGAGCGCCAAGCAGTCGGCATCACGCCGGGACTGATTCGCGTGTCGGTGGGGCTGGAACATCTGGATGACATTACGCGGGATATTGAGCAAGCAATTACGGCTTCGGCAAGTGCGTAAAGCAGTACGTAAAGCCTCAAGCATTCATCATTTTCAGTCGTGAAATTTCAGAGAGTTTACGATCTTCAAACCATTTTTATCATCTCAAATACCTTACCCACTATGGCTAAAACAAACGAAAAAGTGCAGCTTCATTCTCTGGGAGAACAAGCCGCGTACCAACTTGCCAACATTACCAAAACTGCACCGCAGTATGGCGCAATCACTCCGCGCTGGCTCGTGCGTCTTTTAGACTGGAAACCGCTTGAATCCGGCATTTTGCGACTGAACCGCGTTGTAAACGAGCAATCCGTCGAGGTCGTCTGCGGACAAGAAGAATCAAAACCGCTTCCCGATACATTCGTACCCTACGACACCAAGCCGCGCGAATACGTGCTCAATTCAATTTCCTCCGCGCTGACCATCCACACCCGCATTTCCGACCTTTTCAGCAATCCTTTTGACCAAATCAAAGAGCAACTCCGTCTGACGGTCGAAACCGTGAAAGAGCGCCAAGAGTACGAACTCATCAACAATAGTGATTACGGCTTGCTCAATAATGTTCCCGTTTCGCAACGCCTCAAAACCCGCAAAGGCGCACCAACGCCCGATGATTTGGACGATTTGATTTCCAAAGTCTGGAAAGAGCCGTCGTTTTTCCTTGCCCATCCCCGCGCCATTGCTGCCTTCGAGCGCGAATGTACCCGCCGAGGCGTTCCGCCGCCAACCGTAACGCTTTTCGGTACGCCACTCCTGACGTGGCGCGGCATTCCGCTTGTGCCGACCGATAAACTTCTGGTGGACGGCAAAACCAATCCTGCCGTTGGTGCAAAGGGTAAAACGAGCATCTTGCTTCTGCGCGTCGGCGAGAAAAAACAAGGCGTTGTGGGCTTGTACCAACCGGGGCTGCCGGGCGAACAAACGCCGGGCTTATCGGTACGCTTCATGGGCTTGGATAATAACGCCGTTGCGTCGTATTTGGTGTCGCTCTACTGTTCGGCAGCCGTGCTGACTGATGATGCGATTGCTTCATTGGATGATGTAGAAGTTGGCAATTACCACGAATACAAATACTAAGCGAGTACAATTATGGCAACTCCAGATTTTCTCAACCTTAGTGAACCGGATTTGACGGGCGCTTCCAACGCACGTGCGGCGGGCTTGCCCGACCCTGCCTTGCTGACGCGCTTGGCAAATGAATTTTTCGGCAGGTATCAAGACTTGGCGGGTTCACCTAGTGGCTTGTCTAATAATACACCAGACGGTCTGCCGAACGATGCCGCAGCCGCGTCGTTTGCTTCACGGCAGCCGCCTTCATTTCCGGCAAGTGCGACGGGCGCTTCTGTACTCAATCCGCCCGCAGCGCCGATGGGTGCTACATCCATATTGGTTCCTTCGGCAGCACCCACACCATTCCCGACCTCGCCGACCAATGCTGCAAGCCTTTCGGCTTCGTCCGTTCCGACTTCGCCCGACGGAGTACAGCAGAACGGCGGTGCAGTTACGGAGGCAGACTTACGGGCGCTTGCGCACGACGTTTCCGGCGGGCAATCTTTTGGGCAGATTCCAAGCCCGTCGCAACCTCACTTACCAAGCGGTATTTCCGGCGGTCTTCCGGGCGGTGCTCCAGGCGGTCTTCCGCAAACGCCCGGCATCCCCGGCGGTTTTTCGGCAGCAAATCTTTCCGATGCGCCGTCGTTTTCGTTTTTGACGGATTCGCGACCGCTCTTTGAAGCTGCTGCTATTGCGCCGCCTCCGGCAACACCAACTTCTGCGCTGCCTTCATCTGCTTTGCCTTCAAGGGTGAAAATTCCGACCGAAACCGATGTGAAGTCGTTTTCATCCGTGTTTCCGGGCGCTTCGGGTATAGCATTGCCGCAGACCGCTTCACTTCCTGCTTCTGCGCCGCACCTTCCGGGCGCGTCATC
>JANYDO010000349.1 GCA_025363605.1 Candidatus Kapaibacterium sp. | reverse complement strand
ATCAGCGACTATATTCGTAAAAATATTGACCTTACGCCCGGTGGTATCATTAAACGCCTCAATCTGCGCCGTCCGATTTATCGCGCTACGGCTGCATATGGTCACTTCGGTCGCAATGAATTTCCATGGGAACAATTAGACCTTGTATCGGTGTTTAAGACACTTGGATAATCGCAGTCTTGATTTTGAATTTTAACTCACACAGTTTCATCTTTTCTAAGCATTGTAATAGCAATGGCAACAACAACTAAAAAAGCTCCGGCAAAAAAAGCTGCAAAAGCTGCAGCCAAAGTCGTCGCAAAAGCAGCCGCTAAACCGGCAACAAAAAATGGTGTCCATAAGAACGGCACACACACCAACGGCTCAACAAAAGTAGCTGCAAAACCAACAGGCAAAGTAGCTATTCCGGCGAAAAAAGGCAAAGGCAGCTTCAGCGAAGTTCCGGGCAAATACTGCGTCCGCGACATTTCTTTGGCTGAAGAAGGTCGTAAACTCATTCAGTGGGCAGAATCACGTATGCCTGTACTGATGCACATCCGCGACAAATATAAAAAGTCACAACCGCTCAAAGGCTTACGCCTTGCAGGTTCGTTGCACGTTACCAAAGAAACTGCTGTCCTTGTAGAAACATTTGCAGCGCTTGGTGCAGAAGTTTCGTGGTCAGGTTGCAACCCGCTTTCCACCAACGACCCCGTTGCTGCTGCCCTTGCCAAAGGTGGCATCTCCATCTTTGCATGGTACGGCAACCACGAAGATTTCTACTGGTGCATTGAGCGCACGATTGACCTCAAGCCGAATTTGACACTTGATGACGGTTGCGACCTCATCAACACCGTACACGAGAAATATGCTGATTACGCTCGCAAAGAAGTCATCGGTGGCACGGAAGAGACCACCACAGGCGTTCAGCGTCTTCGCTCACGTGCTGCTGCCGGTAAACTCTACTATCCGGTCTATGCAGTAAACGATGCCATCACCAAATGGGACTTTGATAACGTGTACGGCACAGGTCAATCCACATTGGACGGCATTCTTCGCGCTACGTCGGTGATGCTTGCTGGCAAAGCCTTCGTTGTGGCAGGACACGGACATTGCGGACAAGGCGTTGCAAAACGTGCTAAAGGTATGGGCTCGAATATCATCATTACCGAAATCAAAGCAACATCGGCTATGAAGGGCATCTTGGAAGGCTACCGCGTTATGTCTATGGACGATGCAGCCAAAGAAGGCGACATCTTCTGCACAGCTACGGGCGTAAAAGACATTATCCGCAAACGCCACTTCCTTTCGATGAAAGATGGAGCTATCGTCTGCAATACCGGTCACTATGACGCAGAAATCAACCTCGTGGAGTTGGCTGAAGTTGCAAAGAGCAAACGCACCATCCGCCCGAACTGCGAAGAATATACGCTTAAGAATGGCAAAAAAATCTTCGTCTTGGCAGAAGGTCGCTTGGTAAACTTGGCTGCTGCTGAAGGACATCCTTCCGAAGTAATGGATATGTCGTTCTCCAACCAGCTTATGTGCCACCTCAAACTCGCCGAAGCCTACAAAGCGGGCAAAAAACTTCCGAATCAAGTTCTTGATATTGACGAGAAGCAAGATGAGTTCATTGCTGAAACAAAGTTGAGAACAATGGGTATGTCTATGGACAAACTCACCAAAGAGCAGCTTTCTTACATCAATGACTACAACGCAGGCACCTAAGCCGTAGATGTAGCTGGGTAAAAACCATAAAAAACACGAGGTGGATGAGCATCATTGCTTGCCACCTTCTGTTTTTTATGTAGCTTCGCAATTGGAATTTATTTTTTTCGTCATACCAAACAACCGAGGGAACGTTATGGATGCAGAACTTGTTACAACAGCAATTCAAGGCTTTGATGAGCAATTAAGCGCATTGTATGCAGAGAAAGAGCTTTTGGAAAAAGAGCTTGGTATTTCCAGTGCTGAGGATGTCATTACGATGATTCGCAGCCTTGAAGAGCAGTTGAACGCTCTCTACGCAGAAGTGCAAGCATAACAGCAAAATTTACGATTTTATGACAACGTATTTTATTTAGAGGAGAATTACTATGACAAGTTTTGTTCCTGATAGTGTTTTGCAGAAACTCGCAACACTTCACCGCACAGAAGCAGAC
>JANYDO010000164.1 GCA_025363605.1 Candidatus Kapaibacterium sp. | reverse complement strand
ACACAGACGGTTACGCTCACGGGCGAGACGTGGAACAGCGCGGTGGTGAACGGCACGAACTTCACGGCGGGAACACACTTCACGGTGGTGAATGTTCCTGCGGGCTTGACAATGGTGATACAAAAAACCTCGGCAAACGTTGCAACGGTGAGCTTCACAGGCAACGCTGCCGCCCACGCTTTGGCAAACAGCGTCAGCACGGTACAAATCACATGGCTTGGTGCGGCAACGCAGAACGTTCTGCCAGTGAATATCACAGGCTTGAACGGACAGAATCTATCGGTGAATTTTGTTGATCCGGGCGGCGTGGTGTGGTCGGGTTTGACTTTTGTGGAGGCAGCCGCCAATGACGGCTCTATCACGGCAACGCAGACGGTGAGCCTGACGGTGGACTCGTGGAACACGGGTATTGCCAACGGTACGCCACTGACCAATGGAACGCATTACACGGTAGCGAATGTTCCGGCGGGACTCACAATGGTAATCACGAAGAACAGTGCCACACAAGTAACGGTGAGCTTTACGGGCAATGCTGCGGCACACGCGAACGCAAACGATGTGACAAACGTGCAGATAACCTATCTGAACGCTGCGGTCAATAGCGGCAATGCAAGCGGTAATGCGGGGTTGAACGGTATCAATCTCACGTTGGACTTCAACGACCCGCCAACAGCGGCATACAGCGCGACGACGTTTGCAGAAGCGGTGGCGAATGACGGCAGCATCACGCAAACCCGCACCATTACGCTCACAGGCGAGACGTGGAACAGCGCGGTGGTGAACGGCACGAACTTCACGGCGGGAACACACTTCACGGTGGTGAATGTTCCTGCGGGCTTGACAATGGTGATACAAAAAACCTCGGCAAACGTCGCAACGGTGAGCTTCACAGGTAACGCCGCCGCCCACGCCAATGCGAATGACATCAGCACGGTACAAATCACGTGGCTTGGTGCGGCAACGCAGAACGTCCTGCCTACGAACTTCACGGGATTGAACGGAGTGAACGTAACGCTGGATTTCAACGACCCACCTCCAGCCACAGCCATATATAGTGGCACTACGTTCCCCGAAGCATTTGCTAATAACGGCAGCATTTCTGCTACGCAGACGATTACGCTGACGGGCAACACGTGGAACAGCGTGGTTGCCAATGGAACAAACTTCACGCTGGGTACGCATTTCACAGCGGCAAATGTTCCGGCGGGTTTGACGATGGTCATCCAAAAAACGAGCGCCAACGTTGCTACGGTGAGCATTATGGGTAATGCTGCTGCCCATGATATTGCCAACAGTGTTGCGAATGTTCAAATAACGTTTCTCAATGCTGCTGTACAGAGTGGTTTGGCTTCAGGAATAACAGGTTTGAATGGTCAGAATGTAGCGATAAACTTCTTGGCGAATGTAACGCAGCCGAGAGTTCTTGCTATTTCAAACTTTCTACCTTCCGGCGGTTATCGTGGGGTAAGGGTCATGCTTAGTGGCTCCGGATTCACGGGCACAACGAGTGTTCGCTTTGGTAGATTTCCTGCTCAGTCCTTCAACGTATTGAGTGATGGCTATTTGGAGGCAGTGCTTGATACTACCGATGGTAGTTCGATTGAAGTGATTTCTCCGCTCGGCACCGTGCAAGCGTTTGGCTTTAGCTACCAAGCAGCGCCGCCGCGAACGACAGTCGTGACAGGTATTTCTCCTTTGCAACTCACTTTCGGTGCTTCGATACTTCTCACGGGCACAAACTTTACCGGAGCCACTCAAGTCTTGATTGGTGGCGTACCTGTGCAGAGTTTCACGGTAGAGAGTGATGCTCAGATTCGTATAGTTGTCGGCGGTGTTCCCATCAACGACATTATACAAGTCTTTACCAATCAACCGAATACGGTGACGGTGGCGACGAGTTTTGGCGGGCTTGGCGTTCAGTATCTGCGCGATCAGCCACCGGTGCTGGTGAGTGTTCTTCCCAACAATCTTGCTGCCTCCGGCGACGACGTACAGCTGACTTTATCTGGTTTCAATTTTATTC
>JANYDO010000135.1 GCA_025363605.1 Candidatus Kapaibacterium sp. | reverse complement strand
AGGGAAGCCGCGAAAAGGGAAGCCGCGAAAAGGGAAGCCGCGAAAAGGGAAGCCGCGAAAAGGGAAGCCGCGAAAAGGGAAGCCGCTCACGACGTATAGAACCAACCCAAAGAACAAGGTTACAATTTGATCATTATTTGTATTTGGAAATTCACAGAGACATTGAACACAGGATGCATCATTATCTGCATATTCGACAGCACGAAAATAGGGTTTTCTTTTCAATCTCCAAATAAAAAACTACCGCCCTACGTTTTTTTTTACGATACAGAACTAAGATTCGATGTCTGAAGGTGTCAGACTGTTACGGAAAGATAAAACGATAGTCGTGAAGACAACATATTCGTCGTTGGCAAAGTCCCGTTAATTCCGTATTTTATACGCCTGTGTGCTATGGCGTAACGCCCGCGCTCTAGCAATACGACAGATCAATAGCGGCGAATTTTTGCTCTGAATACAACTACATGACACCAGCACTCTTAGCGCTCGAAAACGGAATGACCTTTCGCGGTTTTGCTTTTGGGGATTTGGATGCAGAAGCACGTGGCGAAGTAATTTTCAATACTGCCATGACCGGCTACCAAGAAGCACTCACTGACCCCAGCTATTACGGACAAATCCTGACTTTTACCTATCCGCACATTGGCAATTACGGCGTGAATGTCCACGATGTCGAATCTGCAATTATGCAAGCGGCGGGCTTGATTGTACGGGAGTATTCGCAAACGTACTCGAATTGGCGGGCAACGCACTCGCTGGCAGAGTTTTTGCAACTTAACCACAAAATTGGTATTGAGGGACTGGACACGCGAGCATTAGTGCGTGTGCTGAGGAGCGAAGGCGTGATGCGGGGTATTGTCTCGGCAAAGGAAACGAATGCCGATGTACTCATAGACCGCGCTCGCGCTATTCCAAGTATGGACGGGCTTGACCTGACGGGCTACGTGACCTGCAAAGAAGCACATTTGTACCAAGAAACCGACGAACCCTACATTCTCAATGTCAACGGTTACCGTTCGCCCAAGAAACTGCGCGTTGCGGCAATTGATTATGGTATCAAAAAGAACATTCTTCGTCGTCTTGCAAGTTACGGTTGCGAAATTATGCTGTTCCCATCGAACGCAACGGCAAGTGATATTCGCGCCTACAACCCTGATGGAATCTTTCTTTCTAATGGTCCCGGCGATCCGGCGGCGGTGAACATTGATGCAGTACGCGAACTCATCACCGAAAAACCCGTGTTTGGTATTTGTTTGGGACATCAAATTTTGGGGTTGGCATTGAAGGCAAACACCTACAAAATGAAATTCGGGCATCGAGGGGTGAATCATCCGGTGAAAAATCTTCTCACGGGAGGAATTGAAATTACGTCGCAAAATCACGGTTTTGCCGTAGATGCAGCGTCTATGCCGCCGGAGATTGAGCTAACGCACATCAATCTGAACGACAATACCGTGTCGGGATTCCGGCACCGCACTTTACCCATCTTTTGTGTGCAATACCACCCCGAAGCTGCTCCCGGAACGCACGACTCAGACTATCTTTTCCGTCAGTTTGTCGAAGCAATGAACGCTCATAAAGGTTCACTTGCAGCCGTTGCATAATTTTTTTCTCCATTGTTCTTTCGTTATTACGCTCATGTCTAATAGTGATACTTCACCTGTACTTGAACCTCCGATCAATTCATCTCTCGAAGCACCTCTTCCAAGTCTTCCGCTTCCTGTTCTCCAGCCTGCCGATTGCTTCACGGTAGAGGTTGCAAACGATGAGCATACATGCTTTGCCGAGGAAATCTGTGCCGAAATGGAGGCATCAGCAAAAGTGCGCGGTACAGGGATTGCCAAGCGCAAACCAGAATACATCATCAATAAAATGCACGAAGGCAAGGCGGTCATTGCTCTCACAGACGATGGACGTTTTGCGGGTTTCTGCTATATTGAGACGTGGAGCGGCAAAGAATTTGTTGCTAATTCAGGATTGATTGTTGTGCCGGAGTTTCGCAAAGACGGCTTGGCAAAGCGCATCAAACAGCGTATCTTCGAGCTTTCGCGTGAGAAATTCCCTGATGCAAAAATTTTTGGTATCACCACCAGCCATGCCGTGATGAAAATCAATACCGAGCTTGGTTACGTGCCTGCGCCGTTCTCGGAACTCACCCAAGACGAAACGTTTTGGAATGGTTGTAGTTCCTGTCCGAACTATGATATTCTCTCCCGAACACAGCGTAAAATGTGCCTTTGTACGGGTATGCTTTTCGACCCCAACGACCCGCACCCAATTGTAGAGCGCGTTGCCGAGCATCTCAGCCCGGAGATTGCAGCGCAGCTTTTGAATGGCGAAGTGCTTAATGGTGAAGCGCTCGAGGACGGCAATCGTGAACATGGCGTGACAGAAAACAACGGCATCTAGCGAAAATTCTGCGAATAACGAAGAAATTTTTTCATCTAATCGCTTTTTTTGCAAATCTCGCTTGCAATTAACACGCTAATACGCTATGTTGTGCTTCAAAAGCCGATGTCTCAGCGAAAGCTGCATCGTTCTCCCTCCATCCTACTTCTTGCCTCTCATGGTGGGGTGTTCAATGAAGACCATTGTGAACGCATATCGCACACAGAGGAAGCGACGCTCTCTCTCTCTCGTTTTTCTTCTTTGCTTATCTACGCTTGGAACGGTCTGCTTGATGGGTTGTGGTGACGATATACTCAATCCCCCCGTGGAAATACCGACTGGTAGTTACCAAGGGCAGTACACATTTACCAGTAAAACCCCTGGTGATACACTTGGCATACGCAGTGGTTTAAGCGAAATTGTGCTTACCATGAATGCGACGCTCAAAACGTACAACCTCGCTCCGGTAGGAGATAGCTCAAGGATTCTATCCAGCCAAGGCGCATATAAGCTGGCATTTCGCAAAATTATCTTTACCGATCGCTCTATGAAAACAGTGCCGGATATTGCGCTTCTTCTCAATGGTGAATTTGTGTACACGTATGATGGTGCAAATCTGGTTATTACTCAGAATGATGCTGCTACAAACCGTGAGAAGACATTTTATCTCATACGTATCCGTTAAGCGAAACTGCTTTCAAAAGTACAACCTTTTTATACTCTTCATTTTTTCTGAACTTCTCCATTTTTTTCTCTACTATGGCAACAATTCTCGACATCCAAGCCCGCGAAATATTGGATTCACGCGGCAATCCTACGGTTGAAGCCGACGTGATTTTGGACGATTATTCCTTCGGTCGTGCAGCCGTGCCGTCGGGCGCAAGCACCGGTGCGCATGAAGCACACGAACTTCGTGATGATGATAAAAAGCGCTATCTCGGAAAAGGCGTTCTGAAAGCCGTCGAAGCTATCGAAGGCGAAATTAGTGAAGCGCTTATCGGTGAGGATGCAAGTGACCAAGTCGAGATTGACCGTCTCATGCGCGAACTGGACGGCACGCCTAACAAAAAGCGTCTGGGCGCAAATGCTATTCTTGCTGTTTCGCTCGCAACCGCGAAAGCAGCAGCAGACTCGCATGAATTAGAATTGTTTCGCTATATCGGTGGACCAAATGCGAAAGTCCTGCCTGTGCCGCTTATGAATATTATCAATGGTGGTCATCACGCTGATAACAACGTAGATTTTCAGGAGTTTATGATTGTGCCGGTGAAAGCCGATAGCTTCAGCACTGCGATTCGTATGGGTACGGAAGTATTTCACGCTCTCAAAGGCGTTCTGAAAGCAAAGGGCGCAAGCACCGCCGTTGGTGATGAAGGTGGTTTTGCACCGTCACTTGCGTCGAACGAAGAAGCACTTGATGTGATTATGCAAGCTATCGAAAAAGCAGGCTACAAGCCGGGCGACGACTTCATGCTTGCACTCGACGTAGCTGCCAGCGAGATGGTCAATGCTTCCGGCAAAGAAGGCGTGTACAAACTCTACAAGTCTTCGCAAGAGGAAAAATCCAGTGACGATATGGTCTCGTGGTACAAAGACCTCAGTAAAAAATATCCGATTATTTCCATCGAAGACGGCATGGCAGAAGAGGATTGGAAGGGTTGGGCGAAACTCACAAAAGAACTTGGTTCATCGGTACAACTTGTGGGGGATGATCTTTTCGTAACAAACGTAGATTTCTTGCAGCGCGGTATCAATGAAAACGTTGGTAATTCGATTTTGGTGAAAGTAAACCAGATTGGCTCACTTACTGAAACGCTTGACGCTATTGCTCTTGCGCAGCGTAACAGCTATACCGCGATTATCTCGCACCGCTCCGGCGAAACGGAAGATACCACTATCGCCGACCTTTCGGTAGCCACCAACGCCGGACAAATTAAAACCGGCTCGGCAAGCCGCACAGACCGTATTGCGAAGTACAACCAACTTCTGCGCATTGAGCAAATGCTGGGTGTTCAGGCGGTCTATCCGGGATTGTCCGCATTCAAAGTAAAACGATAATAAAACAATCGCCCGCCGCATGGGAATACGGCGGGCGATGTTGCTTCTTGAGGATAAGGATAGTCCAAAAAAATAACATCTCAAAATCTTCCGACTTCGGTAGCACAGACATTCTTGTCTGTGATGCTTCAAACTCTCACAGACAAGAATGTCTGTGCTACAGTCGAAGAAATTTACCTTTATTTTTAACGACTCCTAGTGTGTTCTTTATTCCCACTGTGTAAATGTAGTTATTGGGTTGAACGGCAGTGTGTATCTGGAGAAAGCTGCTTCCCAAAAGATTGTCATCTCTAACTTACCGATATGTTTCATTTTTAATGGTGTACCGATATGATAGTTTTTGGTACGGATGGTTGGCGTGGACTGATTGCCCGCGACTTCACCTTTGACAACGTACAGATTGTTGCTCTTGCAACTGCCCTGTATGCCCTAAAAGTTGATAAAAAGAAAGCAAGCGTAGTCATTGGCTACGATGCACGTTTTCTTTCAAGAGAGTTCGCCGAAGAAGCGGCGTGCGTTATGGCTTCCAAAGGAGTCGTGGTGCATATTACTGAAGCAATTGCTTCTACGCCGCAGGTATCTTTTGCGACGAAACAAAAAAAAGCAACCATAGGCGTAGTAATCACAGCAAGCCATAATCCCGCAGAGTATAATGGCTATAAGCTGAAAAGCAACACCGGTGGTCCGGCGTTCCCCGAAGTGATTGCTGAGGTGGAAAAAGAACTTGCCGCGCTCGAAAAGAAGCGCCCGGCTATCAAGTTCAAGACGTTTGACGAATATGTGAAAGAAAAGCTCATTCGTCCCTTTGGCTCGAAAGAATCATATTTGCGCTATGTTAAGCGCAAGATTGATATGCCGCTCATCATCAAATCCGGCGTAAAGGTACTCTTCGACCCCATGCACGGTGCGGGTATTAACACGATTAAAGACCTTCTGCCGAAAGCAGACGAGATTCACGGCGAATACAATCCGTCCTTCGGCGAAATTGACCATCCTGAGCCAATGGCAGAATACTTGCCGACACTTATCGAAAAGGTCAAAGAAGGCAAGTATGATGTCGGTTTGGCGACCGATGGCGATGCAGACCGCTTGGGTGCTGTGGATGAGAATGGTCATTTTGTAGATTCGCACAAAGTGTTTATGCTGCTTCTGAAGTATCTCTATGAAGACAAAAAGAAGCGCGGCGCTGTGGCGAAGACTATCGCACTGACTTCGATGGTCAACAAATACTGCGATAAATACGGTATCAAGTTGCATGAGCTTCCCATTGGTTTCAAGTATGTCAGCAAACTCATGGCAACGGATAAAATTCTTATTGGCGGTGAGGAGTCGGGCGGCTTGGGGACGATTATTCATATTCCTGAGCGTGACGGCATTTTCAACGGAATGTTGCTCTTGGAAATGATGGCAAAACGGAAGAAAAAACTCAGTGAACTTGTTGAAGAACTGGAAGAAGAGTTTGGCGTACACCGTTACCGTCGGCGCGATGTGCGTACAACCGAAAAAATCAAGCAAGACATTCTCAAAGCCTGCGCCAAAAAGCCCAAGCAGCTTGGACGCTACAAGGTTACATCCATTGACACCAAAGACGGCTACAAGTTTTTTATTGACAAAGGCTGGTTGCTCATTCGCGCCTCCGGCACAGAGCCGCTTCTGCGATATTACGCCGAAGCTGATTCGATGAATAAAGTCAATGAACTTTTAGAAGAAGGCTTAAAAATGAAGTAAAATCTGGCAATAAGCACAGGTTTTATGTGTCGTACAGGCAGAGTTTGTTGTATCAGGCTCTGCTTTTTTATTTCTTGACAACATACTCTTAGCGCAGAACGGCAATGCTCACACCTACAAAGATCTCTCGTCCCAAGCCGTATTTACTCGCTGTAGAATGGTCGGACGGTAAGCAAACAACCATCACTCTTCGTACCTTCCGCGACGAGTGCCCGTGCGCCTCCTGCAAAGGTGAAACGATTATGGGAACAACCTATTCCTTTGGTATGCAAGTAATGAAGCCGGGTAAGTACGATTTAGTGAGTATTCAAACGGTTGGGAATTATGCCATTCAAGCCGATTGGAAGGACGGTCATAATACGGGGCTGTATTCGTGGGATATACTTCGGCGGATTACCGAAGAGTTTGATTTATCGCCTACGCAGATTGAGGAATTGGAGCATCAGGCAGCAGCAGAAGGTTTGTTGTAACGTTTCTGTTGTAAATTTCCAAATAAAGAGTACCAATCGAACTTAAATTCAAGATGAGATATTGTCGTATAAACAGACAAGCATCGCTACAAATGTGGCGATGCTTGTCTGTTTATGATGTGCGCTGGCAGGAAACGTCAAATTTCGATTTTCTCTAAGAGCATGAATTGAAGTTCGGAAATCTGCAATTTATGCGGAGTATAGTAGATATTATTATTTCCTCTGTCAGTATCTTCCCAGAAGGTCGGCTCGGCGCTTTCGATGCGCTTGCAGATAACGTCCACCATGCCGGCAGCTTTCATCGGATCTACGCCTTCTATATCGTCAGCAATATCGTCCACGACCATAGCGGCGAGTTCATAATCTTGTTGATAGATATAAAAGAGGGCCAATCCTGCTTGCAGCGTGCGAACGCCGGAAGTGAAAACGGTGTCACTCGTTGCATTGGGCGCTTTCACAAGCAAATCGTCCATTTCGAGAAGTTCACAAAGAAGTTGGCGCTGCGTATCGCGTTCCCAGCCAAGCTCACTAATGAGAACCAAAACTTCTTTCATCTCGAAGGTAAATACGTCATTGATAAACGCCAGTGTTTGCTGGGTTTGGCTGTTGCGAAAGATTTCAGAACCATACATTTTCAGGTAGCGCATGGCTTTTTTGACAAGCTCTTTGCGGTCATTGAGCGCGAGCTGTTTAATGTAGGTGCTGTAATGGAATGCGAGATTGTAGAGATTACGTGCTTCGATATTGGAAACGCCGTGCTTGAAGGCAGAGCGCATCATGGTATTGAAGCGGACAAGTATGTATTCCATCAGCACGTCGTCGCCAAGTTCCATTATGCTTTCGGCAACAAGGTTGAGCTCGGAACCGCAAAGAGAAGCGAGATCAAAGGCGTTCTCATATAAACATTTATTGTATGCATCACCCAAGATACGCAAACATTTGAGTTCGTAAAATATCTCTTTATCTTCGATTTCTTTGAATTGCACTTCAAGTGTTTGAAAGGAAATATCGGTTGCTACTTGGATACTCATCTTGAAAAAATCAGGGTGCAGCAATTCTTTTACTTTAAGATACTCGCGTAGAATGGAGCTGATGTTAATGATAATTTGCGCTTGTAGTTCCTTGAAGGATACGAAAAAGAGAATGTTGTCCAGTTGATTCAAATAACGGAAAAGCTCTTCTTGTGTCAACGATGTATTCTCACGTAAACGTAACCAACGGCGTAGATTCGGTGAAGCAAGGCTTTGGAGAAGGCTAATATTTTCGTTGTAAATCTTGCGAATGATAGTCGAAGGCTTGGTCATCGCAAGAATGTAGTAGATATAGGGAAACGCCAGCATAAGGCTCATCGGCAGGAGAATGAACGTGTTATAAAGTCCGCTGGAAGGGCGTAACTCCATCAGTTTTTGTATAACAATGGCGTGAAGAGCAGATAGTACCAGAAACCACGCATAGAGCAGACTCCGCCAGTCGTTCATATAGACATCAATCATTCGCGGAACGACCTGAGAAGCAATCGTGATAATCACCACCAACGTCCCAATAATCATGCTGACTATGCCAAGCCACGTCTCCGGGGCAAACGACATATCCATAATGACGTTCTGCGCTATCGGAATCGTAAATAGAGGCATAAGAAGCCAAGCCCCAATATCACCCGCAATGATAGATGATACCACAAAGAGAAATGCTATCCAAAAACGGTTTCTTCTTGTAAAAAGAATACTGGCGTAATAGATATTAAATAACTGCATCATAGCAAAATCACCGGAAAATCTGAAACATCCGTTGGTTGATCGAAAACGGCGAGACCGCTACGGATTAAGAATGTGCTATTTCAATAACACATCTCTACCGTTATGCGTATTCTGAGCGGAACGTGCTTGCTTAACAAAGATAAACACACAATAGCACTCGCACAAACATTTGTTCATCATCGCCGAGAAATGCTCTTTTCGTATTTGATGGGCGAGACCGTGCTTTGGAGGAAATTTTTTGGAAAGGATAAGTTTTTTCACTAATTTAGTGGCTTGTTCAAACCAACATTTCTCGTTGTGATGGGCTTTCGTCAGAAAAGCCCATTTTTTGTATATCCACTTTGCTATGACGGACTTGGCGAAAGATTCGACAAAAGACGTAGCGCAGTTACATTCCCAATTGTACCCCGCCATTGCCGAGCGTTGCTTACGCGGCGGCGTATATGTGGTTGCATTGGAAATACGCGGTAGCCGCGAGCGGCGGATTGTCGAGATTTTTGTGGATAAGCCTGATGGCATTTCGCTTGACGAATGTGGTGAGCTATCAAACAGCCTTGGCGAGATGTTGGAAGAAATGAACGCATTCCCGGCTGCCTACCGCTTAGAGGTTTCTTCGCCCGGCGTAGAGAGGCCACTTCAGTACATTTGGCAGTATGCGCGTAATATAGGGCGATTACTTGTAGCAGAACTCGCTGACGGAAAAAGCCTCAAAGGACGCATTAGTGCTGTGGAGGGCGAAATGATTACGCTCGAAAGTCCAGCAAAGCACGGCTCAAAAAGCGGCAAACAGCCAAAAATATCGAACGCCTTACCCAAGAACGTTTCTTCGGAAGCACCTGTAGAGCAGATTTTCCCCGTAATTTTGCCGCAGAGTGCAATAAAGCAAGCAGTAATAGAGTTAGAGTTTTAGAAAAAATAGAGTAACTTTTGTGCTTCTTTTCTTTGCACTACTCTCTTGACACTGCGCACAACCTCGTAATTCCTAATCCCTCATTCGCAATTTCTACTATGGCACGGAAAGCAAAACCCAAATTCGACAAAAGTATCATCGTTGAGGCATTTGCAGAAATGGCGCGCGATCGCGGAATTGACCGCGATGCACTTCAAAATATCATTAAAGAAACGCTTTCGATGCTCGTGCGCAAGAAATACGGTGAGCGTGCGGAGTTTGATATTGTCGTGAATATGGACAAAGGCGATATTGAGATTTATCGTATTATGAAGGTGGTCGAAACTGTCGAAGATGCCGTGCTGGAACTTGCGCAAAGTGAAGCAAATCAAGGTGTGGAGCAGTATGATGTTGGGGATGAGTTTCTGGAAGAAATTACACTTGACAATATTGCGGAAAACTTTGGTCGTCGTCTGGTGAATACCGCTGGGCAAACGCTTAATCAGCGAGTACGCGACGTGGAACGCGAAAATATCAACACGTACTTTGCCGACAAAGCAGGTGAAATCATCGTTGGCGAAGTTCATCATGTACGACGCTCGGACGTGTTTGTGATGCACAACAACGTCGAAATGCGCCTTCCTCGTGAAGAGCAGATTCCTCGTGAGCGCTATCGCAAGAACGAGCCGATTCGTGCCATCATCAAAGAAGTGCGTAAGCAAAGCCCATCGGGCGGACCGGATATTATTCTCTCTCGCGCCGATAATTTGTTTTTGGCAAAACTCTTTGAAATAGAAATTCCCGAAATTTACGATCGGCTTATCGAAATCAAGTCCATCGCCCGCGAACCCGGCGAACGCGCAAAAGTTGCCGTACAATCTTTCGATGACCGTATTGACCCTGTTGGTGCTTGCGTCGGTATGAAAGGGATTCGTATTCACGCCATTGTGCGCGAACTTTCCAATGAAAATATAGATGTTATCAACTACTCCGAAGACCCCGCGACGTTTATCGCGCGTGCGCTCTCACCGGCAAAGGTGAAGAATATCCAAGTTTCGGCAGAAACACGCTCTTGCACGGTACTCGTCGGCGATGACCAAGTTTCACTTGCTATTGGCAAGAATGGTCAAAATGTTCGTCTTGCCTCGCGTTTGACAGGATATTCCATTTCCCTTGTTAAAGAAGGTATTGAAGATATTGAACTTATTGAATTCCGTGATGAACTTGGTAAGGATCTCTACCTTCGTATTATTGAGGCAGAAATTGATACGGCACGTGAGTTTTTGAATACAGAACCGACGAAGATTCTGGCTATTCCGGGCATGACCCAAGAATTACTCGTGGAAATGCGCGGCATTATTCTTGAAGAATTCGAGGAGCGTGAGAATCCGGATATTCGTAATTATATCCTCTCGTTGGATCTGACACAGATGGCAGCCCCAGCTAACAAGGAAGCTATTATTGATGCAAATGGCATCGCCCAAGTACACCAAGAAAGTGTAAGCGAGGCATCAGGTAGCGAATCGCAAAATGGTCACGTACACGCAGGAACACCCGTAGATGTGTCTCCGCAAGACAATCTTTAATTTTTATTATTGGCATACAGCGCGGAGTAATGCGCCCTCTCGGATATATCACTTTACACTCTTTCTATGGCAAGTACCGGAACAAAACTTTTCAAAATCGCCTCGCAGATAAACGTCGGCAAGGAAACTATCGTTGCATTTTTGCAAGCGAAGGGCTTTGCTATTGAGAATAAGGCAACCTCAACGCTGACAGGCGATATGGTTGACCTTGTGCTGGGGAACTTCCAGAAAGAGGCAGCGGCAGCATTAAAGCAGCGCGAGAAAGATGCACCTCAGCATGAAGAAGTTCATAATGAGGTACATCAAAACGTTGTATCAATCCAAAGCTCTGAGCTTCATCAGAGCGATAGTTCACATAATGCCGAGCAGCAAAGTACTCAGGTAGTACATCAAAACGAGTTGCCGTCCGCTCCGTCGCTGGAGAATACGGATGCGCCGAAAGATGTTCCGCACTATGCAAAAGTTGATAACGGTGCCGCAGTCGGCACAGTGATTCAACTCGACGATTCGTCCTCGCGCCGTAAATCGAAAAAGGCCAAAGCAGAAGAAATACCACAACCAAGCGTTGACGCGATTCGCAAGACTGAGAAACCTGTTTCCAGGGATAGCTCAGAAGAGCAGAAACCAGTGCTTGATGCAAAGGTAGAGCCTGCTACTGCTGCTCAAGAGCCCATTCAAGAACATTCTCCTGTCGCCACAACGATAGATGTCGTCCAAAGTCCTGACTCACCCGTTGTGACGCAGCCGGATGAGACTTCACTTTCAATACTTCAGGGTGCTAATGTAGAAGCGCTGGGCGCTGACGAAGAACTTGACGATACGCAAGAAGACCACACGGAGGAAGGCAAGCGCAAGCGTAAAAAACGTATTGGTGAGGTAGAATACTTTGTGGACAATGCGCCGTATGCAACACCGATGCCGACTGGTCTCACTATTCTTGGAAAAATTGAACTTGGCGGTCGTCGTGGTGACGGTAGCAGCAAAGATGGTAACAAGGCTCCGGAGCGCGGTGGTGGACGCGGCGGCGATAGAGGTGGTAAACCAGCTCCTCGCACCGGCGCTCAGTCCGGCGATGCACGTCCCAAACCGGGCACTGCGGCGGCAAAACCAAAAGATTGGACAAAACCCGGCGCTCCGGCACCGGCAAAAAAATTCGGAACAGTTGGTGGTACGACCAGCACTACTGCTGCCGGAAGTGCTGCAAATAAGAAAAAGCGCAAAAAAGGCAAACGTGAGCAGGTAAGTGCCGTAGAGGTGGATAAAGCAATTCGTCGTACATTGTCGGGGCAAGAAGAATCACAACTTGCTATGCGTAGTCGTTTGCGCCGAAGCCGCAAACAAGAACGTGCCGACGAGCAAGCGCATCAAGCAGAACTTCGTGAATTGGACGACGCGATTTTGCGCGTTACCGAATTTATCACCGTTGCTGAACTTGCCGAAAATATCGGCGTTGCTACGAATGAAATCATTCTCAAGTGTATGAGTCTTGGGCTGATGGTGTCCATCAACCAGCGTCTTGAGAAGGATACAATTACACTTATTGCAGCCGATTACGGCTTAGAAGTAGAATTTGAAGACGCTTTTGCTGAAGAAGCTCTTGAGGAAGATGACGAAGACGATGAAGAATTCCTCGAAGCCCGCGCTCCAATTGTGACGGTCATGGGTCACGTTGACCACGGCAAAACCTCACTTTTGGATCACATTCGTAAAACAAGTGTAGTGAGCGGTGAGTCTGGCGGCATTACACAGCACATCGGTGCATACAGTGTGAAAATGAACGATGGCAAATTCATCACGTTCCTTGACACGCCCGGACACCAAGCGTTTACAGCAATGCGTGCCCGTGGAGCGCAACTTACCGACCTTGTCGTACTGGTCGTGGCGGCAGACGATAACGTAATGCCTCAAACGATTGAGGCCATCAGTCACGCCCGCGCAGCAAATGTGCCAATGATTGTCGCAATCAATAAAATGGACAAGGCTGATGCAAACCCCGACAAGGTTCGCCAGCAACTTTCCGACCACAATGTCCTCGTAGAGGAGTGGGGCGGCAAATTCCAATCAGCGATGATTTCTGCAAAAAAAGGCACAAATATTGACCAACTGCTTGAGAAAATTTTGCTTGAGGCGGAAATTCTGAATCTTCGCGCCAACCCTGACCGCTACGCACGCGGCACGGTCGTCGAGTCGAAAATTGATAAAGGTAAAGGTACGGTAGCAACGGTCGTGGTACAAAAAGGTACTCTGCGCGTCGGCGATCCGTTCCTTTGCGGTATTCATTCAGGGCGCGTTCGCGCTATGTTCAACGAAAACAGTGAACGGATTGAGGAAGCAATTCCTTCCACCCCGGTACAGATTCTCGGTTTTGACGGTGTTCCACAAGCCGGGGATTCATTCGTGGCAATGGAAAGCGAAGTCGAAGCACGTGAGATAGCGACGACGCGCCAGCAAATCAAGCGTGAGCAAGACTTCAAACGTGTTCGCCACGTTACGCTCGACGATATTGCCAGCCGCATTAAAGCTGGTGGTGTGCAAGAACTCAAAATTATTCTTAAAGGCGATACCGACGGCTCTGTGGAAGCGCTTACGGACTCGCTTCAAAAGCTCTCGACCGAAGAAGTGAAGGTTTCTATCATCCACCGTGCTGTTGGTTCGATTTTGGAAGCGGATGTGATGTTGGCTGCGGCTTCTGAGGCTATTATCGTAGGCTTCCACGTGCGTCCGAATCCGCAAGTGGCAAAACTTGCTGAAAATGAGGGTGTGGACATACGACTTTATCGCATCATCTACGACTGTATTAACGAAGTCAAGTTGGCTCTCGAAGGTATGCTTCTACCGGAAATTAAGGAAGAAGTGGTCGGGGTTGCGGAAGTCCGTGAGGTCTTCAAAATTAGTAAACTTGGCAATATCGCGGGCTGCTATATGCTCGAAGGGAAGATTAACCGCAATGACACCATTCGCGTTCTCCGCGATGGTTTTGAGGTCTTCACCGGTCGTCTTGCATCGCTCAAACGGATGAAAGAGGATGTGAAGGAGATTGATGCGGGCTTTGAGTGCGGTATGTCGGTGGATGGTTTCAATGACATCCAAAACGGTGACCTTATTGAGGCAGTTCGCAAAACAGAAATTAAGCGGAAGTTGTAAATCAATCGCATGATGGTAGTGTTGGGTGTTGAATGGCGCTTTACTGCTCATTTAGCGTCCAACACTTCCCATTTGTAGCGTATGACTTCTGCTCTCTATCGCTTCCCATGCAAGCAAATACTACCCATCAAAACTATGTCTATTCGTACCGAAAAAGTTAGCAGCGAACTGCGCCAAGCATTGGCGCGACCTCTCACCGAGATTGCATCGGAAATCAATGCCGGATTTATCACGGTGACTCATGTGCGAATGTCCCCTGATTTACGGATTGCACGGGTCTATTTGAGTGTGTTTGGTGGGAAAATCTCGCCAGAGCTAACAGTAGCGAAAGTAAGCGAACGCACCGGTAGTCTGCGCAAGCAGATGAACGCAAAGGTTCGTCTTCGGTTCTCTCCGGAGTTGCATTTTTATTTGGATGATACCTTAGATGCGATAAGTCATATCGAAGGGCTTCTCAAAAATGTTCCGCCACCGGCAAAAAACAGCGAAGAAGCAAGCAGCAGTGAAGACAGCAATAATGAGGACTCTGAGGTATGATGGCAACCGATGGGAAAATTCTTACACGTCAGGCTCTTGCTGATAGTGACAGTTACGATGCATGGCTTTCCGCACTTACTGAAGGCGGTGGCGTTGCACTCGTGGACAAAGGCAAAGACTGGACATCGTTTGATGTCGTTGCAAAATTGCGTGGTATTGTGCGAATGAAAAAAATTGGTCACGCCGGAACGCTTGACCCGCTTGCCACAGGGCTTCTGATAGTGTGTTTTGGAAAAATGACCAAATCCATCAATGATTTTCAAGAACAAACCAAAGCCTACCGTGCTGTGGTCAAACTTGGAGCGACCACCAAAACCGACGATGCCGAAGCCGACGAAGAAAATGTAACGCCCCTCGAAGCGCTTACAAATGAGCAGATAGAGTCTGCCTTGCGTGGTTTCGTTGGCGATATTCAGCAAATTCCTCCGATGTTTTCTGCGATAAAGAAGAATGGTGTTCCGCTCTACAAATTGGCGCGAAAAGGTCAGGAAATTGAGCGCGAAGAACGAAGCGTGAGTATTTATACAATAGATGTAGAATCACTTGCATTGCCTTTTTGCACCATCAATATCACGTGTTCCAAAGGTACGTATATTCGCTCATTGGCACGAGATGTGGGTGCAGTGCTTGGTGTGGGTGGCTATCTTGCAGACTTGCGCCGAACAAGTATCGGTGGCTATTCTGTGGATGATGCACTAACAATAAGCGAAATTTCTCAACTTCACGCACAATTGCAAGCTCAAAAGCAGCCAATTGTTCTCTAAGTTTTCACGAATTTGGTTATTCACGAATTTGGTTATTATGAAGATTACTGTTTTTGTTGCGACTTTATTCGTTTTGACGGCACAAATTGATGTGCTTGCACAAGAAACATCCGCAACCGTATCGTCAGGTACCGTTATGGTCGCCAGTAGTACAACGTCAGCAACGCAAAAAGCGAAAGAAACTGTTAAAGCAAAACCAAGTAAAGCCCTGCGTGTTTTTTTTGAATCGCGTAATGTTGTGGCGCGTCCTGAGGGGTATGAAACGTTGCTGACCATCGAGGAAACCGGTGCAGTTCATTTTGCCTTTCATACGGTATCCGGTCGGCGCGACAGTATCCTCGCACAGCTCAAGCCAAGTGAACTTCAAGCTCTCAAAAAAGCTCTTAATTTCCCCAAAATGCTCACCGTAGAGCCTTCACAACGCCTTGTCTATGCGGACTGGATGCAGAGTCTGACGGTAGAAAAAGATGAGAAAAGTAAAAATATCCGCTTCATGGTGGATATTCAAAAGCGAACAAAAGAAAATGTCGAAAAGCACATTAAAGAACAGTTTGGCGAAGAAATGACTCGCGAAGTGTGGGAATTCGTCAAGTTAGTCCGGTCAATAAATGATCGCTTTCGGTTTTGAGGCAAAGAGCAATGCTGTGATTTAATTCATTTCCCCAACTGCCCGAATGAAGAGCTTCATGGGCAATGATAAAAATTTTCTCTGGAAAATTTCGTAACTATTCGTAAATTCGTAGCTTTGAAAAATTTTGTGCGCTGATATAAGCGTCATTTGTCTAACGCCTTTTCGGAAAGATAGCTTTTAGCTATGGTCGTTTATCATTCATTCGATGATGTTCCGCAAAATCAAGCCACTGTGCTGACTATCGGCACATTCGACGGCTTGCATAAAGGGCATATAGCGCTTATCAATCTGCTCAAAGAACGTGCAAAGACGCTGAACGCAAAAACGCTTTTGCTCACGTTCCATCCGCATCCGCAGATTGTGCTCGAAAAGCCAAACCGCCCACCGGTGGAGCTTCTGACAACTATTCGTGAGCGGACGCAGCTTCTGAGTCAGCTTGGAGTAGATGGCGTACTCGTGATTCCTTTTACCAAAGAGTTCTCGCAGATAGGCGCAGAGCAGTTTGTACGGGAATATCTGGTAGCGAAGCTCAACATGAAACATATGGTCATCGGCTATGACCACGCTTTTGGCAATAACCGTCAAGGTACAGAAGATTTGCTGACGACATTGAGCGGCGAACTACGCTTTAGTGTTGAGAAAGCGCCAATCGTAGATTTAGACGGCGAGACCATTAGCAGCACCAAAGTTCGCAAAGCAATCGCCGCAGGCGATATTGCACGGGCAAATACACTTTTAGGCTTCCCATATTTAGTGGGCGGTAAAGTTATTGAAGGCGACGGACGCGGCAGAAAACTTGGGCTACCGACGGCGAATATTGAGCCGAGTGAGCCGCAAAAGTTGTTGCCGAAAAATGGTGTGTATTTTGTCTCGGCGTATATTGATGGCAAGAATGTGTACGGTATGGCGAATATCGGCACCCGACCGACCTTCACTGACGACATTCATCCGCGTCTGGAAGTGCATTTTTTCGATTGGAACAAAATGCTCTATGACCGCGAAATTATGGTCGCTTTCTTGAAGTTCATTCGCAACGAACGCAAGTTTGAAAGCACCGGACTCTTTTTTGAGCAAATCGTCGCTGACCGCGATGAATGTATGCAAGCTATTGAGACTATCAAACAAGGAAAATCACTTTAATTATCACTGTTACAATACTTTAATCCACATCGGAGAAATAATGGTTACTTTAGAACGCAAAGCCGAAATCGTTACGCAATTTGGCGGCGCAGCAGCAAATACCGGCAAACCGGAAGTACAAGTCGCTCTTCTCACAGAGCACATCAACGCACTTGCCGCGCACCTCGACAAACATAAAAAAGACAATCACTCACGTCGCGGCTTGCTGAAACTCGTCGGTCAGCGTCGTAAGATGCTCAGTTACTTGCAGTCAAACGACATTACGCGCTACCGCGCTGTCGTTGCTGCACTCTCGTTGCGTAAGTAAGGACCGTTCAAAAATAAGTGAGTAAAGTCTTTCTTGGTGGCACAGACATTCTTGTCTGTGGAGTCCTCGAACATCGCTTCAAACCTCACAGATAAGAATGTCTGTGCTACCGAAGCCTTGAAATTTTCACACTTTATTTTTAGGCAATCCTAAAATTCGATTCGCACGTGTAGTCCGCTTTTTTCAAGTGGACTACACGCTTTGATGATTGACATTTTCATACCGAAACTCAATTCTTCCCCCGCACTGTTGCCAGAAACGCCCCGCGTTCCGACTGTTCTGTGAAATGGCTTTCTTCCTGAAGCCGATAGTCGGTACGCGGTTCGTTTTATGTCAAAGGTGTGGGGAATTTGTATTCATACTTCTTTATTTCCCCCAGTTATGGCTCAACATACTGTTTCTATGGAGATGAACGGCGCTACGCTTTCGCTCGAAACCGGGCGTTTTGCGCAGCTTGCCGATGGTGCGGTGATGGTGCGGCACGCCGATACGATGGTGCTTGTTACCGCTATCGCCTCCAGCAAAGATTCTCCGCTTGATTTTGTGCCGCTCACGGTCGAATACCGCGAGAAAACTGCTTCGGCAGGTAAAATTCCCGGCGGTTTCCTGAAACGCGAAGGTCGCCCTTCCGACCGCGAAATTCTCACCGCTCGCCTTATAGACCGCCCCACACGACCGATGTTTCCTGAGACATGGCGACGCGAAACGCAAATTATTGCGACCGTCTTTTCCTACGATATGGAATACGATAGTGATGCAATCGCTATGGTCGGCGCGTCGGCAGCGTTGATGCTTTCTTCGGTTCCGTTTGCCGGTCCTGTTTCTGAAGTGCGTGTTTGCCGCAAAGATGGCGTGTTTATTGCGAACCCGACCAAGTCACAACTGGAAGGCGCAGAACTTGAAATCATGGTTGCCGGTACGGATGCTTCTATCGTCATGGTGGAAGGCGAAGCAAAAGAAATCTCTGAGGAAGTGTTTATCGAAGCACTTGCTTTCGGACACGAGGCTGTCAAGCAACTGAACGATTTGCAAAATAAACTCTACGCGCTCGTCCACAACGAGAAAGTAGAGTTCACGCCCGTAGAGCGCCCGCAAGAACTCACGGACTTCGTAGAGAAACACGCCCAAGAACTTGTTCGCAAGCAAATGCGTGATTTCGCCTCGAAAGAAGTACGCACCACGCGCCGCAAAGAACTGATGACGATGCTCACCGAAAAAGCAAAGGAAGAATTTCCCGAAGAAACCCGCGCTGAAAAATTTCCGGGCTTCGATATCGGCAAAGTCATGGGCGAAATTGCCAGCGATATTGAGTATGCAGAGATGCGCGAGATGATTCTTTCCGACAACAAACGCCTTGACGGACGGAATACCACGCAAATTCGTCCTATCTCCGTTGAAGTCGGCTTACTACCGCGTACACACGGTTCGGCGCTCTTCACTCGCGGTGAGACGCAAAGTCTTGGTATGGTCACGCTTGGCACGAAATCTGACGAGCAGATGATAGATGGTCTTATGCCGAAGTACGATAAAAAATTCCTCTTGCACTACAACTTCCCGCCGTACAGCACCAACGAAGTAAAGCGTATTATGGGAGTAAGCCGCCGCGAAATCGGACACGGCAACCTCGCAGAGCGCTCCTTCTATCCGCTTCTGCCGGATGAAAATGAGTTCCCCTACACCATCCGTATCGTTTCAGACGTACTTATGTCCAACGGTTCGTCCTCCATGGCGACCGTTTGCTCCGGCACACTCGCTATGTTCGATGCCGGAGTACCGCTCAAAAAGCCTGTTTCCGGTATTGCGATGGGCTTGATTAAAGAAGGCGACCGCGTTGCCATTCTGAGCGATATTTTGGGTGACGAAGATTTCTTGGGCGATATGGACTTCAAAGTCTGTGGTACGAAAGACGGCATTACGGCTTGCCAGATGGACATGAAAGTACAAGGCATCTCGTTTGATGTTATCCAAAAAGCGCTGGAACAGGCAAAAGAAGGACGCTTGCACATCCTCAGCAAAATGAACGAAGTCATTTCCGAAGCTCGTCCTGACCTTTCGCCGTATGCACCGCGCTTTACGGTTATCGAAATTCCCGTCAGCGCTATTGGCGCAGTTATTGGTTCCGGCGGCGAGACGATTCGTCAGCTTACTAAAGACACCAACACGGAAATCGAAATCGAAGACGACGGCAAAGTGCGCATTGCAGCTACCTCGCAAGAGGACGCTGACAAAGCAATCGCTATCATCCGCCAGCTTACACGCAAGCCTCAAGAGGGCGAAGTTTATAACGCGAAAGTCGTCGAAATCCGCGAAGGCTTAGGCGCAATCATTGAGTTCTTGCCGAAAACCAAGGGCTTGCTGCATATTTCCCAGCTTGATTACAACCGCGTGGAATACGTCGGCGACCTCCTCAAAGTGGGTGACCGCGTTGACGTGAAGCTGCTCGAAATCCAACCGGACGGTAAATTCCGTCTGAGCCGTAAAGTTCTTTTGCCGGCACCGGAAGGTTATGTCGAAGAACCACGCCGTGAACGTAGCAGCGATGGCGGTGGTTATCGCGGCGGTGGCGGACGTGACGGCGGCGGCTACCGCGGACGTGATGGCGGCGGACGTGACGGCGGTGGCGGCTACCGAGGTGGCGGCGGACGTGATGGCGGCGGCGGTGGTGGACGTGATGGCGGTGGCGGTGGTTATCGCTGATAAACGCTGCTTCGTCTGAATTGACGACAAATATTGATGACAACTTTGGTATCGTCGCACACAATTCACCACGCAATGCCGCTTCAGAACTCTGTTCGTGATGGCGGCGGCTTGTGGAATGATGTGCGACGATTTTTTTTTAAGCATATTTCTTTCAATAGTCTGGACATTTTCAGGCCTGCACAGACAAGAGTGTCTGTGCTACTGTATAAAATCTGGCTTTTGTGGCACAGACACTCCTGTCTGTGATTATCAAGATTCCGCTTCAGATTCCTTTTGATTCACCCTTTTTTGCTCTATCCTTTGCACGAACTTATCAATATCCCCCGCGAACGCGCCATTGCTATTGGCGTAGGCAATCGCACCTATTCCCGTGAAGAATCACTCGAACACCTAGAAGAACTTGCTTTCCTTGCCGAAACCGCAGGCGCAGAGGTGATGTGTAAAATTTATCAAGACCGTGCCAAACCGGACGGCGCAACGGCTGTCGGGCGTGGCAAGCTCGAAGAAATCAAGGAAATGGTACAAGAAGACAATATTGTATTGGCTATTTTCGACGATGAACTCACACCCGCGCAAACCCGCAATCTGAGCCGCGAATTGGAAATCAAAGTGATGGACAGAACGGGCTTGATTCTGGACATTTTTGCTTCGCGGGCGCGTACAAGCGAGGCGCGATTGCAAGTCGAACTTGCCCAGCTTCAATACTTGCTTCCGCGTCTCTCGCGGATGTGGACGCACCTTTCCAAGCAGTTCGGCGGTATCGGCTCGAAAGGTCCGGGCGAAACGCAGATTGAGACCGACCGCCGTTTGGTGCGCGACAAAATAGCGTTCTTGAAAGAAAAACTGGCAAACGTCGCCGTTCAGAAAGCCGAGCAGCGCAAGGGGCGTGACACCATGCAGCGTTTCGCGCTCGTGGGCTACACCAATGCCGGAAAATCTACGCTGATGAACGCGATTTCCGGAGCAGAAGTGCTCGTGGAAAACAAACTTTTCGCTACGCTGGACACGACTGTTCGTTTGGTCGAACTTTCCAACAGCGACCACACACTGCATAAAAACGTGCTTCTTTCGGACACCGTCGGTTTTATTCGGAAGCTGCCCACAGAGCTTGTGGCATCGTTTCGCGGCACGCTGGCAGAAACACTGGAGGCGGACGTGCTGCTGCACGTAGTGGACGTGTCGCACCATCAGTTCCGCGACCAAATTCGCGCTGTTTCGGAGACGCTGACCGCAATCGGTGCCGGCGATAAGCCCGTCGTGATGGTCTTTAACAAAATTGATATGTTGCCCGACCTTGACCTTCTGCACGCGCTTCAGGCGGATTATCCGCAGAGTGTGGGCGTGTCGGCGCAGCGCGGTATCAATATCTCTACGCTGCAAGAAATCATGCTGGAAATGGGCGACGCACGGCACGAAGTCGTGCATCTGCTTTTGCCGTACAGCGCTATGCGCGAACTGGCGCAAATTTATCGCACGGGGCAAGTAATGGAGCGGCACGACGGCGATGATGGTATCGAACTGACCGCCCGCATCACGACCGAGGAAGCGGGAATTTTTAAGGACTGGGTCGTGGCGGCGTAAAGAATCTACGATGTTCAAGCATTGTAGCACACGGAGATGACGGATAAAAACAGATGAAGAAGGATTTTTTGGAGAGCAAATGAAATGCAGAGAGTGTAAATTGTTCTGAATCCCTCTTTATCCGCTCCAATCGGTACCATCCGTGTCCCCAAAATCACAACATAAATTCATCTTCACCTATCTTTCAATCGTTTTACTCTATGTCCAAACTCGTTGTTCTCGCCTATTCGGGCGGCTTGGATACGTCCTACTGCGTAAAATACTTCTTGGCGCAAGGCATGACCGTTCACTCCGTGATTGTCAATACCGGCGGCTTTTCTGCCGATGAACTGAGGGAAATCGAAGCCCGTGCATACCGGCTCGGCGTACAGAAGCACGTTACGCTCGACGAAACTGCCAATTATTACGCCAAGTGTATCAAATATCTTGTCTTCGGCAATGTGCTGAAAAACAACACTTATCCGCTTTCGGTGAGCGCCGAGCGCGTGTTTCAGTCGCTTGCTATTGCCGGATATGCGAAAGAAGTGAGTGCGGACTTCGTTGCGCACGGCTCCACAGGCGCAGGCAATGACCAAGTGAGGTTTGATGCGGCTTTTACGGTGCTTATTCCTAATGTTGCTATTCTCACGCCTATCCGCGACAATAAACTTTCGCGTGAGCAGGAAATTGAGTTTTTGATTCAGAACGGCGTGAGTCAAGATTGGACAAAAGCGCAATACTCTATCAATAAAGGTTTGTGGGGAACGACTATCGGCGGCAAAGAAACGCTGACATCCGACGAATACTTGCCCGAAAGCGCTTTCCCGACGCAGCTTTCCAAGCACGAGCCGGAAGAACTGACACTGCACTTCACCAAAGGCGAACTGACGGGGCTGAACGGCGAAACGATGCCGTCCGTGCAAGCGATACAGCGCATTGCGGAATTGGCACAGCCGTTTGCTATTGGGCGTGATATTCACGTCGGCGACACGATTATCGGCATCAAAGGGCGCGTGGGATTTGAAGCCGCCGCGCCGCTTATTATCATCAAAGCGCATCACACGTTGGAAAAGCACACGCTCACCAAAGCGCAACTCGCGCTCAAAGAGCAAGCCGCCGCGATGTACGGTTCGCTGCTGCACGAAGGGCAATTCTTGGAGCCGGCCATGCGCAACTGCGAAACGCTGCTGGAAAGCACACAAGCAACCGTAATCGGCACGGTGAAGGTGTATCTGGCTCCGTACCGTTTCCACGTGGTCGGTATTTCCTCGCCACACGACCTGATGCAAGCAAAATTCGGTAAATACGGCGAGATGAATAATGCGTGGTCGGGTCAGGACGTGCGCGGCTTTGCGAAGATTGTCTCGAATCAGGCGATGATGTTTAATAGTGTGAATGGAGATTGATGAAGCCACTTGCATGGAATCCGAACAAAAATGAATTGCTGAAGCAGGAGCGTCATATTTCCTTTGAAGATGTTCAAGAAAGTATCCTCGCGGGGCGTGTTTTCGCCATAGAAGCGCATCCCAATCAGGAAAAATATCCTCATCAGCAAATTCTCACGGTAGAAATTCGTGGCTATGCGTATGTTGTTCCATTTGTTGAATCAGAAAATGAAGTATTTTTGAAAACAATTATTCCAAGCCGCAAGGCGACAAAACGATTTCTTAATTCCGAATAGGCTTGTTATGCAAACTAACCCCAACAATCCAAGTGATAACCTTGATGAGGAGGAGCGTGATATTCTCGAATCGTATGAACGCGGCGAATGGACGGAAAAAGGCAAAACAACACTCGTAGAGCTTCAACAAGCTGCATCGGTCAAGCCTTTAATGGCAAAAGAATTGTATCTTGCCCTGTCTAGTGAAGATGCACATCGCCTCCAAGCACGAGCCGAAAAGCACGGTGTTTCCCTACAAGAACTTGTCACAGCTATCATCCACGCTTCTCTTGAACACGAGGAAGTACCGTGATTTTTTAGAAAATACGTTATCACTCATTTTTTGATTATGTGAATGTAAGGCTATGACTTCAACAGAACAAGCCATTCTTGAACAATTTCGTGCGCTTTTGTTAGAGCGTATTGAGCCGATTCTTATACGAGTATTTGGTTCGCGGGCGCGTGGTAACGCCGAAGCGGATTCAGATATGGATGTGCTTGTTGTCGTTGAAAAACTTGATGCCCAAACTGACCGTTTTATCAGCGATTGTGCATGGGAAGCGGGATTTGACCGGGGAATTATCCTTTCGCCGTTGGTGTATTCTCAATCGGTTTATGAGCGCGAATCGTTGTCGCCGCTTGTTCGCGCCATCACGATGGAAGGTGAATCGCTATGAAGCCGGACGAAATCAAGGTTTTACGGCAATACCGTATGGAGCAGGCACAATCGGCGTTGGAAGATGCGGAGTTCCTGCTTTCGCATAACCGCAGTGGCTTAAGCGTTGTTAATCGGGCTTATTACGCAATGTTTTATGCCGTTTTGGCATTATTACAAGATACCTCGCCGCTTCCTTCAAAGCATACAGGTATTATCGGTTTGTTCGATGTGATGTATATTCGCACAGGACTTTTCGATAAGCAACGTTCCAAAGACCTACACCGCGCATTTGATTTGCGCCAAGCATCGGACTATAAAACAATTGAGCCAATAACCCCCGAACAAGCGCAGGAAATAACAAATACAGCACGAGTTTTGATAGAAGCAATTATTACGTTTCTTGCTGCTAACAATAATGTCTAACACACAGTTCATCAAAATAACGTTCTCCTCATTTTTTCGTGTTTTTTTTATGAAGCGTCTTCTGTTTTGTTTCTTCGCCAGCTATGTGCTGGTGTGCTTCAGTTTGCCTTCAGCCTCAGCTCAAGAAAAAGTGGTATGGTGTTCCCCCAAAGAGGTGCGCTGGGGCGACACGTTGACTGTTTATTACAATACCAAAGCAACGAAAGCAACCTTGTCCGTTCGAGATGAGGTGTATGCTATCTTTTATTGCACGATGACGAATGGCTCTTTCAAAGACACCAGTATTAAAATGGTGTTAACCGATAAAATGTTTGTCGGAAAATATGTTGTTGAAGATTCAGTACGAGGAGCAATTATTTACATTCAGACACCTGAAAAATGGCTGCAGGAAAATGATGACTGTATTGCACTCCGCAAAGACGGAGTTCCTGCTCGTGGAGCTGTCGTAAGCAAGATTGGGAGCGATGATAGTACGGCGTTCTCGAAGGAAATGGCATTGTATCCTGACTATTTTCTGGCATATCCTGTCAAATGGGAATATCTTCAGTATGGCAAAAAATTTGATGAAGCCAAGCTCAAGCAAGTGGTTATCAATGACCTCACTACACTAACACGGAATAATACAGCGAGTCCCGAACAATACAGTGCTTTGGCTTCGGCGTACAAACAGCTTGAGAAGATGCCTGAATATTACGAAATGTTGAGGCGCTTAGGCAAGGAATTTCCGCTTTCTCCATACACTGAGCAGCAGCTGATTCGCTGTTCTATGGAGTACGGCAATGATTCGTCAAAATGGGAGATTCGTGCGCTGATTCGCTCTATTGCCGTCCGTTTTCCAACAAGTTCCTTTGCCAGAAAAATGGTACAACGTAATTTTGCTGACACAACGCTCACTCTTGCTACAACCAAGAACATTCTTGATGCGTGGATAGCAAAAGAGCCGAATAATCCTGAAGCATACTTGGCGTATCTTCAAGTAGCAAAACGGACAAAATACGCCTCAGACAGTATTGCTTTGTTTGCCCAGCACCTGCTTGAACTCATGATGAAAGGCGAAATTCGAGTACGATACCAATTGAATAATAGTTACGACATGGGTGAGTACTACAATCAAATATCAGACGCATTGATTGCTGCTGGGCGTACGGGGCAAGCTCTTGTTGTACTCAAAGCAGCACATACGTTTGAGTTTGATGCTGACACACAAAGTGAACTTGTTGCCAAGGAAGGTTCTCTGCTCCTGCAAAGTGGTCAGCCCTCGCTTGCGCAAGAGGCATTTGTAAAGTCATACACTCTTGGCTCGAAAACAGCAAAAGACTCAGCACTTGCGGTGTATAAACGGATTCGCGGCTCAGATTCAGGCTTTGCGGCGTTTCTGAAGCAAAAATCCGATAGCATTGCAGCACTGAGCAGGAAGCCCGCTCCCACTTTCATAGCAAAAGGTTTGGATGGTAAAACGTATGATATTGCAAAATTGAAAGGTAAAGCGGTAGTGCTGAATTTTTGGTTTGTTGGCTGTGCGCCGTGCCGTCAGGAAATTCCGAGCTTGAACACGCTTGTGAAGGAATTTGCCAAAAAAGACGTAGTGTTTCTTGCTCTTGCCCTCGACGATGAAAGAGACTTAAAAGCATTTCTCAAAAAATCACCGTTTACCTACACTATTGTACCAAAGGCATCGGAAGTTTCACAGAAATATAGCGTAGAGGCTTTCCCGATCCACGTTGTGATTGATCGCAACGGCATGGTCGTTGGGCGGCTCAATGGCGCGACGGAAACACGCCACGAAGACCTTCGACCTTTGATTCAACGGGCATTGGAGTAATCATCATGGCTCGAGCTTGCAAGGTAGTAACGACTACCGCGATTGTTCTGACGTTTATCGCGTCGGCATTGTCACTTCCTGCCCAGACGCTTCTTCTCGCGGACAGCGCCTATTCAAGCGTCTTGCAGCGCATGAAGACGTTTGGAATCATGCTGCCGCAGGGCTACGACACTGCGCGGCGGTATCCCGTGCTGTATCTGCTGCACGGCTGGGGGGGCGGCTACAAAGATTGGTCGTCGAAAACGCATCTTGCCGAAGATGTCGCGTGGTACGACCTCATCGTCGTCATGCCCGACGGTGAAAACTCGTGGTATGTCAATAGCGCCGTGAATCCGCGCGGACGCTTTGAGGACTATATTGCTTCCGAGCTTCCTGCGCTCGTTGCCAGCCGTTATGCCGCCGACACCAGCAAACAAGCTATTGCAGGGCTTTCGATGGGTGGGTACGGAGCGGTGCTTTTGGGCATGAAATATCCTGCGCGGTATAGCGTTATCGGCTCTTTTAGCGGTGCGCTCACGATGCCGCGCGACCTTCGTGTGCGGGAAGGATGGAATCGCGCTGCAAAGGGCAACAACGGCGATTTTGCGCTTCCGAGTCTGCAAGAAGCCTTTGGGAAGGAAAATAGCTCGGCACGCGAGAAACAGAGCGTTTTTACAGCACTTCGCACGGTAACAGCATTTGATTCGGCACGAAAGCAGCATCTTCCCTATGTTTATCTCGCAACCGGTATTCAAGACCCGCTTTCGCACATCGTTCCGGGCAATCGTGAAGTCCGCGACTCACTGTATGCAGCAAAATTACGTTATGAATATCACGAAACTCCCGGCAAACACTCGTGGGATTATTGGAACGAAGCGCTGAAATCCTTTCTGCCGCGCATGATGGAACTTACCGGTTGGAAATAAGAAATAATATTGCTTACACTATGAACACAATTTCACTTGGCATCATCGGCGGCGCTGGCTATACGGGCGGCGAACTGCTTCGTATTTTGCTACACCACCCCAACGCGCACATTTCTTTTGTTCACAGCACCAGCAATGCCGGAAAGCCTGTGGCAAGCGTTCACACGGACGTGCTGGGCGATACGGATTTGTGCTTCACAAGCGAGATTCTTACGGATGTGGATGTACTTTTCCTTTGTCTAGGACATGGCGAAGCGAAAAAGTTTTTGGCTGCAAACGTGATTCCGTCAAGCGTTCGTGTGATTGACCTCAGCCAAGATTTCCGCTATGCCGATAGTGCAGAGTGGCTCTATGGTCTGCCTGAATTGCAGAGAGACCGCATCATTGCTGCTCGCGCTAGCGGCGTGAATATCGCCAATCCGGGCTGCTTTGCGACGTGTATTCAGCTTGGCTTGCTGCCGCTTGCAAAGGCAGGTTTGCTGCCGAAGGAAGTCCATTGCACGGGCGTTACGGGTTCAACGGGGGCAGGGCAAGCGCTTTCGCAAACGTCGCATTTTTCGTGGCGGTCGGGGAATGTTTCGGTGTATAAAGCATTTGAACATCAGCATTTGCGCGAGATTCAGGTAAGTTTGCGTACACTTCAGCCGTCGTTTAGTGAAAGTGCGAACATCTATTTTGTGCCGATGCGCGGCAGTTTTACGCGAGGTATTCTCGCTTCTACTTACTTGAAATGTACTGAAAGCCTTGAATCTGTGCGGTCTCTCTATCGTGAGTATTACGCCCGGCATCCGTTTGTCCATCTCACCGAATCCAGTCCTGATGTGAAGCAGGTGGTAAATACCAACAAGTGTGTGATTTCTCTGGAGCAGCACGGCGCAATGCTGCACATTGTTTCGGTGATTGACAATTTGCTCAAAGGCGCATCGGGACAAGCGGTACAAAATATGAATCTGCTTTTCGGACTGCCGGAAACGGCGGGTTTGGGTTTGAAGGGAAGTGCTTTGTAGGGAAGTGCTTTGTAGAGTATTTTTGTGCTTGTACTGTTTTTGCTTGCTTTTGAGGGGATTTTTAGCTTCTTTCGGAACGTGTGGGGGAGTTTGAATGAAATTCCCCGTTTTCTCCCATCTTCATTCTTTGTTCAGCATTATGGATACTACAACCGCCGTCTATGGTAATGGCAACGCCCAAGACTCAATTTCATCGGTCTTGCAAGAGCATCGGGTTTTCCCTCCACCGCCGGAATTTTCGGCAAAGGCGCACATTAGATCGGCTGCTGAACTTGAGGCTCTCTGCCATAAAGCCGAGCAAGACCCCGTTGCTTTCTGGGAACAGCAAGCAAACGCTCTAACGTGGTTCAAGCAGTGGGACACGGCGCTTGAGTGGAAGTATCCATTTGCGAAATGGTTTACGGGCGGGAAAATCAATGCTTCCTACAACTGCCTAGACCGCCACTTAAACTCGTGGAAGCGCAATAAAGCGGCGCTCATCTGGGAAGGCGAGCCGGGCGAAGTGCGGACGCTGACGTATCAAACGCTTCACGGCGAAGTGAGCCGTTTTGCTAATGTGCTGAAATCCTTCGGTATCAAAAAAGGCGATGTGGTAGCGATTTATATGGGCATGGTGCCGGAAGCGGTCGTGGCAATGCTTGCCTGCGCACGTATCGGAGCGACGCATAACGTTGTCTTTGGCGGTTTCTCGGCAGAAGCACTGCGTGATAGAGTGAATGACTCGAAAGCAGTCTGCGTTGTCACGCAAGACGGTGCATACCGTAAAGGTGTCTTTACACCACTCAAACCCGCCGTTGATGCGGCTGTGACACAAACGCCGACGGTCGAAAATGTAGTCGTCTTCCGCCGCGCTCCGAATGAGGAAACGCATATGGTTATCGGGCGCGACCACTGGTGGCATGAGCGTGTGCAAGCCGTTGGCAATGTCTGTCCGCCGGAGGAATTGGATAGCGAACATCCGCTTTTTATCCTCTACACAAGCGGTTCTACCGGAAAACCCAAAGGCATTCTGCACACTACCGGTGGCTATTTGACACAAACCGCGTACACGACGAATCTTGTCTTCGATATGCGCGACGACGACTTGTATTTCTGCACGGCAGATATTGGCTGGGTGACGGGGCATTCCTACGTTACCTACGGTCCGCTGATGAACGGCGCGACGCTGCTTATGTACGAAGGCGTACCGACGTATCCCGCACCAGACAGGCTTTGGGACATGATTGAACGCCACAGAGTTACAATTTTTTATACCGCACCAACGGCAATTCGCGCTTTTATGAAGTCCGGCGAAAGTTACGTGCTGAAGCATGATTTATCTTCGCTGCGGCTTCTGGGAACAGTTGGAGAGCCGATAAATCCTGAAGCGTGGATGTGGTATCACACGAATATCGGCGGAAAGCGTTGCCCCATCGTGGATACGTGGTGGCAGACCGAAACCGGCGCAATGATGATTTCCCCTGTTCCGGGTGCAACGCCAACCAAACCCGGCACAGCTACCAAGCCGCTTCCGGGTATTTTAGCGGACGTGGTGAACAAAGACGGTTCGCCTTGTGGTGTAAACGAAGGCGGGTACTTGGTGGTGAAGCATCCGTGGCCATCCATGCTGCGCACAGTCTTCGGCGACGATGAGCGCTACAAAAAAACATACTGGGAAGAATTCCCCGAAACCGCCGAGCGGCGTGGCTACTACTTCACGGGCGATGGTGCGCGTAAGGATGAAGATGGCTACATCTGGATAATGGGGCGCGTGGATGATGTAGTGAACGTGAGCGGACACCGCTTAGGAACGGCTGAGGTGGAAAGTGCATTGGTATCTCATCCGGCAGTAGCGGAAGCGGCAGTAGTGGCGCGTCCAGACGATATTAAGGGTTCGGCACTGGTGGCGTTTGTCACCTTGAAAACAGCGACCGATGCAAGCAAAAGCGGGCTTGCCGAACTGAAGGAAGAGCTTCGCAATCACGTTGCAAAGGAAATTGGACATATCGCCAAGCCTGATGAAATCAGACTTTCGGACTCGTTACCCAAGACGCGGAGTGGGAAAATTATGCGCCGTCTCTTGCGCGAAGTCGCTTCCGGCAATGCCGTAACGGGCGACACAACAACGCTGGAAGATTTCTCCGTACTGGAAAAACTTCGTGCTGGCAACGACGAATAAAATTTTTGCGTGAGCGCAAGAAACGTTTGTAAAAGCGGTATTGAAAGTGTAATTTCATGGCTTGTTGTGTCAGCGTTGTTTTTACGTTGTGTTACAACAAGCCATGCGCTTGTTGTCAATTTTCCACTCTATTATCTTCTACGGGAACGTGCATGAAAACATTGATTCAGTACGGTATTATCCTGTGTCTCGCAATATCTATTGGCATTACACCCCGATTATTTGCCCAAAAACTAGCAAACTTCGAGGGGGTTGTTGTGTTTAAGAAAAAGGGTGAAACGCATGGTATCGTGGACTCAGTAACGATGCGCCTTTACATCAAAGGAGATAAGTTTATGGCAGAAGATGTGAAGGATGCTAATCAGCCGCGCATTATCGTTGACAGTAAGAAAAAGTTGATTTATATGGTCACCGACCGTAGCCACGAATATATGCAAATGCCCGCTCCGTCTGCTCCACCCGGTGTAGCCTCGAAAGCGCCCACCAAAGCATCGGACAAACAAACCATAGCCGGACATCCGTGCGAGCATTGGTTGGAAAAAGGAAATGACCTTGAGACAGAACTCTGGGCTTCGAGCGATATCGGTAAACTCTCGCTTCCGAGCGGGGCTATGGGGGTAAATCTTATCAGTTCCAATAACATGGCAGTGTTCCTTAAAAACAGTAATCTCTTCCCATTTTTGTTTATTGAGAAAAACAAAGCCGGACGCGAGATGACACGTCTGGAAGTAATGACCGTTGAGAAAAAACCGCTTGCCGAAGCCGTATTCGAGCCGCCGCAAGGCTATAATAAAATGACCATGCCGACCGGTACGCTTTCCGATACTCCGGCTCCGAGCGCAAAGAAAAAAAAGTGATACAGAATAGTATTCCCGCCAAACTCTGAGTAAATTCCCCTTGCTCAGAGTTTTGTTTTTCCTGAATTTATGTTCGGTTCATTCATCCACTTACCTAAAAATTGCTATGACTCAACCAATTAAACGCATTGCTGTCAACACAGGTGGTGGTGACGCACCGGGCTTGAATGCCGTTATTCGTGCAATAGTCCACGCAGCTACCAAACGCGGCTGGGAAGTCTTCGGCATCCGCGACGGCTACAACGGTATTTTTCTGCCGGAGCGTTATCCGAACGGCGACGGCGTGATACCGCTTACACGAGCGCGTGTGCGCGGGATTACGCATCTTGGCGGCACAATTATCGGGACTACGAATCGCGGCAATCCTTTCCATTATCCAATGCCGCAGCCCGACGGAACAATCAAAGAGGTTGACCGTTCCGGTGAGATTATAGAAGGCTTTAAGAAACATGGCTTCGATGCACTTATTGCAATCGGCGGCGACGGCTCGCTTAGTATGGCTCATGAACTCGCCAAGCGTGGCAATATCCGATTGATAGGCGTTCCGAAAACGATTGATAACGACCTCGAAGGTACTGTCGCTACGTTTGGTTTCGATAGCGCCGTGAGTTTTGCCACCGAAGCTATTGACCGCCTGCACTCGACGGCGGAATCGCATCATCGTGTGATGGTGGTGGAAGTGATGGGGCGCACTGCGGGGTGGATTGCACTGAACGCAGGTGTGGCGGGAACGGCAGACGTGGTGCTTATTCCTGAAATTCCGTACGATATGAACCTTGTTGCCGAGAAAATCAACGCCCGCGAAGCAGCCGGACGCAATTTTTCGATTATCGTTGTGGCAGAAGGCGCAATTCCTAAGGGCGGCACAACCTCGGTGGTCGAAAAAGAAGTCGGTAAAGCCGAGCGTTTCGGAGGCTTAGGCGAAAAAATTGCTGCGCAAATCCAAACAATGACCCAAAAAGAAACTCGTTGCGTCGTGCTGGGACATCTCTTGCGTGGTGGCTCTCCGACTGCTTTTGACCGCTTGCTTTCTTTACGATTCGGCGCAGCCGCAGTGCGAGCGCTGGAAGAAGGTCAGTCCGGAGTGGTGGTCGTTCTGAACCCGCCGACGGTAAATTATATCCCTATTGACCAAGTAGCCGACCGCGTCCGCCACGTACCTGTTGATTGCGACACGATTTTGACGGCGCGAGATTTGGGTATCAGTTTTGGCGATTAAGGTTTGTTTGCTTGTTGAATAAATGTTTCTTGATGGTATCCTTATCCTTTGTGTGCTTTCCTTTTCACCACTTTTTCTCAATGTTTGTTATGAATACTCGTTTTCTCCGTTTGCTTTGTTGCGGTATCATTGCTCTTACCTGCACCGCGTCTTTGCATCTTTTGGCGCAAGTCCAAGTAAGCCCGCCCTTTCCCACAACCGAAGATAGTGTGACGGTTACCTTTGATGCTACGCAAGGCACGGGCGGTCTTCGCGGGGTTTCGCCTGTGTATGCTCACACAGGAGTTATTACCAATCGCAGCACAAGCAACAGTGATTGGAAGTTTGTCGTCGCTCCGTGGGGAACAGATAATCCCAAAGTGAAAATGACCTCGCTTGGTAATAATTTGCACAGTTTGTCCTTTAATATTCGCAGTTTTTACGGAGTTCCTTCGGCAGATACGGTACGCCAATTAGCGTTTGTATTCCGCAATGCTACTGGTTCGCAAGAAGGCAAGGGTGCGGGCGGAACGGATATTTTCTATCCGGTGTATCCCTCTGGTACGTTCATTGCGCGTATTCTCTCGCCCTCAGGCAGCACGACCTTTTACCAAGCCGGCGATACACTGCGCTTCCGTGCTGCTACCTCGCTTGCTTCTACGTTGACGCTGACAGACGGCACGACGCAGATCACGCAAGCAAGCGGACGTGAACTGACCTACACCTACGTCGTGCCGGCTTCTGCTGCCGGCGTGAGTCGTACAATTCGTTTCACCGCCGTGCAAAACGGACAGACGTTGAGCGATTCGCTTACGTTTTTTGTGCGAGGCGAAACGCCTGTGGCGGAGTTGCCAACGGGTGTGCAGGATGGCATTAACATTGTGGACAGCACAACGATTGTACTGGTACTGTTTGCGCCGAACAAGCAATTTATCTACACCATTGGCGATTTTAATAATTGGCAGCCTACGGGAAATAGCCTGATGAATCGTACTCCCGACGGGCAGCGCTATTGGGTTCGACTTTCGGGACTTACACCGCGCAAGGAATACGGCTTTCAGTACATTATTGACGGTTCCACGCGCACTCCCGACCCTTATGTGGAAAAAATTCTTGACCCTTTCAACGACCCCGAAGTCATCCGCGACAACCGCTATCCAAATTTGATGGCGTATCCGACTGGCAAGACGACTGGTATGGTGGGCGTACTCAAAGCTCCACGCGAACCATATGCTTGGCGAGCAAATAACTTCCGTCGTCCGGCAGCAAAAGACCTTGTTGTTTATGAAATGCTTATCCGTGATTTTACCACCCAGCGCACCTTCCGCGCCGCAATGGACTCGCTCCAATATCTGAAACGGCTTGGTGTGAACTGTATCGAACTTATGCCTGTGTCGGAGTTTGACGGCAATAATAGCTGGGGCTACAATCCGGCATTTTACTGTGCCGTTGATAAATACTACGGCACGGAAACAAATCTCCGCGAGTTCGTGGACAGCGCTCACGCGCTTGGTATTGCGATTGTCTTTGATGTTGTGTTTAATCATGCAACGGGTTCGTGCCCTCTGTATCAGTTGTACCCGGCATCGTCAAATCCGTATTTCAACGTTCAAGCAACACATCCCTTTAGCGTGTTTAATGATTTTAACCACGAATACATCGGAACACAACAGTTTATGGATCGTGTTCTGCAATTCTGGGTGCAGCGTTTTCGGGCAGATGGTTTCCGTTTTGATCTTTCAAAGGGTTTTACGCAGTTTAATAGTGGTGGGAATGTAACGTTATGGAGCGCCCGCGATACCTCGCGCATACGGCTTCTAAAGCGGATGTACGATGCAGTACGCAAATACGACCAGACGGCGTATCTGATTCTGGAACATTTTGCTGAAAATAGTGAGGAAACCGAACTTGCAAATTACGGGTTGATGTTCTGGGGCAATTCTGTCAATAATTACAACGAAGCGACGATGGGCTATAATTCTGGTTCTAATTCTAATTTCAATTGGGTGTATTACCGTCAGCGGGGCTGGAACTTGCCGAATGTGCTTGGTTACATGGAAAGCCATGACGAAGAGCGCCTCATGTACAAAAATATTCAGTACGGCAATAGTGCGGACACCTATACCACACGTGACACCGCAACAGCACTGGAGCGGATGAAAATGGCAGCAACGTTCTTTTTCACCATTCCGGGACCAAAGATGATTTGGCAATTCGGTGAACTCGGCTACGATTATTCCATCAATTATCCCTCATTGAGCGCCAACGACCGCCTGACTATCAAGCCCGCACGGTGGGATTACTACGCCGACCCAAATCGCCGAAAGCTCTACAACGTGTATTCGGAACTCACGAAACTCAAAGTGCAGCAGCCCGTCTTTTCCAGCGACAGCGTGACGTTATCTCTCAGTGGCGCAGTGAAACGAATTGCTATCAATGACCCCACGAATAACGTCATGATTGTGGGAAATTTTGATGTGCAGCCGCAAGCTGTTACGCCAAGTTTCCAGCGCACCGGTACGTGGAATGAATTCTTTACGCGACGTACATTGACCGTAGCAGATGTGAATGCGCCTATTATGCTGCGCCCGGGCGAGTTTCGTCTGTACTCCACAACGCCATTCCCAGCGCCGCAAGCAGGCTTGCTCACGAGCGTACGCGATGAACCGACGGCAAATACTACGTTGTCTTCCACAGCATACCCAAATCCCGCTTCCGATGCAGCAGAAATACGCTTCTCACTGGAAAAAACCGCCCGCGTCAGCGTGAAAATTTACGACGCTTCAGGGCGTGAAATTGCAACCATTGCCGACCAGAATATGAGCGCCGGAGAGCAGCGCGTCGTCTGGACAGCCCAAAACGCAAGTGGCAATGCGGTTTCCGATGGTGTTTATTTTTATCGAGTTTTTACGGGAAATGTAGCGCAGCAAGGCGGTAAAATCGTGATTCTCCGCTAGAAGTATGTGTTCGGAAATAGCCTCTATCGTTCTACGTCGCGGTGCTGTTGTGCCGCGACGTTTCTTTTTCATACCTTTTTCAGAGCATTTCTTTTTCGTAGTTTTGCCGCATGACTACCATTCTCATTTCTCGCACCGATAGTATTGGTGATGTTGTTCTAACGCTTCCTCTGGCTGGATTGCTCAAAGAGTGCATACCGTCTTGTCGTGTGGTGTTTCTTTGTGCGGCATACACACGCCCTGTGGTGGAGGTTTGCGAAAATGTGGATGAAATTTTGGACTGGAGTGCATTGCAACGCTTACCTGAAGAGGAGCAAATACGGCAGCTTCGGCAACAGAACATTGATATTGTCTTGCACGTTTTTCCGCGTTCCGCCATTGCGCGGCTGGCAAAGAAAGCAGGAGTCAAGCAGCGTTTCGGCACGATGAGCCGATTTTATCATTGGTGGACGTGTAATAATCTCATCCCGCTCTCTCGCAAAAATTCACCGCTTCACGAGGCAGAATTAAATATTCGTCTCGCTCAAAAGTTGATAGGCGCCGCCGCGCCGCCGCTTCGGGATGTGCCGCGCTATTACGGTCTTACACGCTTGCCCGCACTGCCGGAGTATTTGCGCGGGGAGGTGCTTGATGCGACGCGTTTCAATCTTATTCTTCATCCCAAATCGCAGGGCAGCGCTCCTGAATGGAGCGAAGAGTGTTACGTCGAATTGCTTCGCCTGCTCTCAACTTCATTGCCTTCACCCTCGCAGTTCAACATCATTCTCACCGGCACAGAAGCGGAGGGCAAGCAAGTACCACGTTTGCGGCAAGAAGTGGTGAACATTGGCGGAAAAGACCTCACAGGTGCAACAAATTTAACTGAACTACTGGCTCTTATTGCTAATGCTGACGGGCTGATTGCCGCTAGTACGGGACCACTGCACATCGCCGCTGCACTTGGTAAATTCACGTTGGGACTCTTTGCGCCGATTCGCCCCATGCACCCCGGGCGGTGGAAGCCGATAGGCACAAAAGCAGCAGTGCTTTCCCAAGAAAAAAACTGCAACGCTTGTCAAGGAGGGAAGCCGTGTGCGTGTATTGAGGAGCTTACACCCGAAGCAGTGGCAGAAGTAATATTCTCATGGCTCAAAGGCAAGTAATTATGCGCCTCACAGACTTTCGGCATATTGTTATCGTTCAAACTGCATTTATCGGAGATGTGGCGCTCGTGTTGTTTTTGGCAGCAACCGTGCGGCGTGTGCATCCTGAAGTGCGAATTACGCTTGTCACGACACCTGCGTCGGCGACGTTTGCGCAGTATTGTACAGATATTGATACTGTCGTTGCTTTCGACAAACGCGGCAAGCATAGGGGGTTGCGGGGAATGATGCGGGTAGCGCGGCAACTTCGCACGGGGGGAGCGGACTGTGTGCTTGCGCCGCATCGCTCGTTTCGTACTGCGCTATTGGCGTGGTTTTCGGGAGCGCGTCTTTCGGTCGGCTTCGATAAAAATAGTTTCGCATGGCTCTACGACAAGCGCGTGGAATATCCGGCAGTACATGAAATTGAGCGAAATAATGCTCTTTTGAGTATTTTTGAAGATTGTGTCAATTGTCTCCCCGAGGCACCAACAATTCGTTTGCCGGAGAGTGTTTTTGCTGCTTCCGAAGCACTTTTGCGACAGCACGGACTTGAAAAGGGCTTTATCGCGTGTGCACCAGGTTCGGTCTGGGCGACGAAGCGTTGGCGCGAGGAGCATTTTGGGCGTTTAGTGCAGATGCTGCAGGAAGCAGGCAAAAAGGTCGTTTTGCTGGGCGGAAAAGACGATGCTGAGGTGTGCGAACGGATAGCGAGGCAAAGCGGCTCGGTCTCGCTTGCAGGAAAAACATCATTACCCGAAATGCTGGCAATTATCCAAAGCGCATCAATTCTGGTTTGCAACGATAGCGCTCCCGCGCATCTGGCGGCATTAGTGGATTGTCCGACGGTGGCAATCTTTGGTCCTACGGTGCAGGCGTTTGGTTTTGCGCCTCGTAGTTCGCGGGCAGTGGTGGTGGAAAATACACATCTTGCGTGTCGCCCTTGCTCACCGCACGGCACAAATGCTTGCCCCTTGGGAACGCATGAATGTATGCGGAGTGTTGTGCCGGAAGAGGTGTTTGCGGCGGTGCAAAACGTTACGAAGGAGTGACCCATTCAACATTCAAAACGTAACATTGCCTTACATCGGCTGCTGGTCTTCCGGTAGCATGGATGCTATTACGGCGTGAATGTGTTTCATCAACATTCGTTCTACGATGCGGTCGTCTTGTTCCGGCGGTGGGACGGGTTTGCCGATAATGACGCGAATGGTGCCTTGCTGCAATTCTACCGAATCGGCGCGGAGAATCTTGTGCGCGTCCACAATCGCTACCGGTACAAGTGGCTTCCTTGCACGTGCTGCAAGGTGGAAGCCGCCGCGCTTAAACTCTTTCAAACGCCCCGACCGCGAACGTGTGCCTTCGGCGAAAATAATGACGGAAGCACCCTCCTGAATGGCTGTTACGGCGCAGGTGATACTTTCCACGCTCCGGCGCATTTTCTCGCGCTGAATCGGGATAAAAGGGCTTGCCATAAGCTCCCAACCTAAAAAAGGAATCAGTTCTAAGGTGCGTTTGTAGATGATACGAATGCGCCCGCCTAGAGATGGCGCGGTGGCTACCCAAATGGCAGGAATGTCGAAAATGCTGACGTGATTAGCTACGAAGACGTACGTTTCGCCTTCTTGCAAATGCTCACGTCCTTCGACGATAAGCGTAATATTGGCAATCCGCAATATCGCCTCGGCATAGTGCAAACCATGTTTGTAGAATAGTTTATGCCCTTTGTCGAACCATGAAAACGACAATCCGAAGAGCGAATAGCCGATGGTCGTGAGGGAGAGTCGTAAGATTTGCCAATACATTGTAAACCGCTTCATATCTGCACTTGTTTGATTTATTCGATACTATTTGCAACGGGAAATTTCACGGTGAAGGTCGTACCTTTTCCAACAGCACTTTCGACGGAAATCTCTGCACCGATTCTGTCCACGAGAGTTTTGACAATAGATAAACCAAGTCCTATCGAATGTTCATTGCCAGTCGGCTGTGCTGAAAGGCGGGCGAATTTTTGGAAAAGGCGTTTTTTATCGTCGTCGGTCATGCCCAAGCCTTCGTCTTGAATCTCTAATCGCACAAACGCACCGTCCGCCAGAAGGCTCGTCGTTACTTGCGTTCGCGTGGTAGAGTATTTGATGGCATTGGAAAGTAAATTGTCAAAAATTTGCACGATAGCCACTTCATCTGCCTGTATGAGCGGTAGATTCTCACTTTGCTCATAAACGAGCGTAATTTTTTTCTTTGCAGCCCGCTCGTCGTAGTCGCGGACAATGTGCTCTATAATCACGCCTGCCTCAATCGGATTGAGTTCCAGCGCCAGATGTCCCTGCTCAATAGCGTTGGTGTCCAGCAAATTGCTGATAAGCTCCATCATACCGTTCACTGTATGCACAATGTCCTCAGACGCATCCGTGATGAGTTCCGGCGTGAACGAATCCGCTTGATACGCCATTTTCTCGGCAATAAACTGAATTTTCGAGAGCGGGTTCCGAAGGTCGTGCGCGGCAATGCCCAAGAACTCGTCTTTTTCATTATTAAGGTCGTGCAAGCGTTTATTTTGGCGGACTAAACGCAAATGGGTTCTGACACGTGCCAGTAGCTCTTGCGAAATAAATGGCTTGGTGATGTAATCCACCGCCCCCACCTCGAAACCCCGCACAATATCGTCAATTTCCGTCCGTGCGGTGAGGAAAATCACGGGTAAATCTTTCGTTTCGGGGTTTTCTTTCAGGCGGCTGCACACATCGAAGCCGTCCAAATCAGGCATTTGAATATCAAGCAAGACGACATCCGGCATATTTGCTGCGATTGCGTCCAATGCACTTTGTCCGCTTGATGCAACGCTCACACCAAAACCGTTTTCGCTCAAGATACTGCCCAACACCTGCAAATTGCGCGGAATATCATCAACGATGAGAATATGTGCTTCGTCGTGGTTGGTCATGATTTTCTGAGAAGAGATGTAGTATCAGTAGTAAAAAGGCTTACAGCCGCTCAATACGCGCAACAATATCGGAAAATTTTTCGAGATGCGCGGGTATTTTTTCCATATCAAAACTCTGCACAAAACCTTCCAAGCGCTCTCCGTATTCAATAAGAAGTCCAATGCCATTGTCTGAGCCAAGTTGCTTCAAATGTTCGGCAAAGTGCTTTGCCTGTTTATTGTTGAATGTACGGCGGAGCATATTGCATTGTTCGGTAACATCGCCCCGCAGTAGTGCGACAAGAAGAGGTAATTTTGCGCGTGATTCAGGCGAAAGCGCTACGTCATCTGTTCTTGAGAACGTACCTGACGATGAGGTAATGTCTGTGCGGCTTCCCGAACTGTCTGTTGCTTGATGATGGGGCAAAAATTTCATCATTTCGTTTATCAATTCCTGCTTAGTAATGGGTTTGCGTAAATAGCCGTCGCACAGCGTGGCAATAGTACCCATTTCTTCTTTCATAGCCGAAGCCGTCAGCGCGATAATGGGAATATGTTTCGTTATCGGATTCGCTTTGATGAGCCTCGTGGCTTCGTAGCCATCCATTTCGGGCATGAGCAAATCCATAAGAATAAGTTTCGGAATGTGTGCTGACGCTACTTCTACGGCAATTTTACCATTGGTCGCCTGAATAATCCGGATGTTGGAGTGCGCCAATAACCCTTCCACAAGTTCCCTATTGAGTTGCACGTCATCTACCACCAAAATTTGAGGATTCTCGAACTGTACGGTACTCCACGCTTCTGCGTCTTCGGCAGCCAGAAGCTTACCGAGTTCGACGGTCTCCACGCTACGGAAGGTTGCTGTGAAGCGTGAACCCTTACCGAGTGCGCTTTCCACGCCGATTTCACCATTCATCATTTCCACCAGTCGTTTGGTAATCGTCAAGCCCAGCCCTGTGCCGCCGTATTTGCGAGCGCTCTGCCCTTCTTGCTGCCGGAAAGCCTCGAAGACCGCTTGCTGCTGCGCTTCCGGGATGCCAATGCCCGTGTCTTCGACGGCAAGCGTGAGCCGGATATGGCGCGGAGTCTCAGCCGGTGCGGTTTTGAGGATGATTTTGATATAGCCTTTGTCGGTGAATTTTACGGCATTGCCGACAAGATTAAACAAGATTTGGCGCAAACGAATTTCGTCCAGCATCATGCCGACTGGTGTTGTAACATCAGACTCTACCAAAAGTTGCAAGCCCTTTTCCTGCAATTTTGCGGAAAACATCGTCCCGACCTCGCGTATAGCTTGCGTAATGTCCACCGGCTCGTAGGCAATATCCATGCGCCCCGCCTCGATTTTGGACAAATCTAAAATGTCGTTAATAAGCCGCATCAGCGTTTTGCCGCTGGAGGAGACCGCACTGAGGTAACTACGCTGCTTCTCGCCCTGCACTTGCTCGTGCAGCAGCTCGGTGAAGCCTAATATCGAGTTCATCGGGGTACGAATTTCGTGGCTCATATTCGCCAGAAACTCCGATTTTGCGCTGTTTGCGCTATCGGCGGCTTCTTTTGCACTTTCCAGTTCTTCGGTGCGCTCGGCAACTTTTGCTTCCAGTGTTTCGTTCAGGTTTTGCAGGGTTTCTTCGGCAAGTTTGCGGGCGGTGATGTCGGAAAAACTCACGACTGAGCCATCTTGGAATCGCGATACTTTCAGGCTCATCCAGAAATTGAGTCCGTCGCCGTCGTAGTACAATTCCGATTCTTCCGGCTTCCCGCTTTCGGTGACGTGGACGTAAAGGTTAAACAAGCCGTTGTGCCGATGCGCGGGAAACTCACGTAAAAGCGATTGCCCGCGTAAATTATCTGCCGGGCGCTTGACCATTGCCGCTCCAGAAGGGTTGCAGAGCAGGAATTCAAAGTCGGTAATCACGCCATAGCGGTCTCTGACGGCCTTGAAGAGCATCAGTCCATCAAGCGAATTTTCCATGACACCGCGAATGAGTTCGTCTGCCTCGCGCTGCTTTGCTTCGGAGCGCTTGCGTTCGCCGATGTCCAGAATAAGCCCGTTGAAGATGGTCGCGCCACTGGCTTTGTGGAGTGTTGGCTTGGCAACGCCTTCCCACCAGCGTTCTTCGCCATTCGGCAGCACATAGCGTCCCTCGAACTGAAGCGGTTTGAGAGTTCGTTTGGATTCGCTGAGAGCCGCATTATAGCGGGCTTCGTCGTCGGGATGAATTTTCAGCGCATTGGTGTCGTTTGTCCAATCTTCAGGCGCAATGCCGAAAATATCGCGCACACGCGGACTAACGTAGTTAAAACGCCTCGTTCCATCAGGGTTTTCGGCAAGCTGGTAAATCACGCCCGGCACGTTGTCTGCCATATCGCGGAAGCGTCTGTCTGCGTCGCGCTCACGCTCTTCGGCTTTTTTACGCTGGGTAATATCTTGTGTGAGCATCAGTCCTGCAAAAATCTCGCCCGCGCTATTGCGCACCGGTACAGCACTGGCAATGAAAGAGCGACCACTGCCTTCACGGCTTTCGTGCAGGATTTCTTGCGTGGCGGGATTGCCCATGAGCGCGGTACGGAAAAGCTGCTCGTATTCTGCCGCGACATCCAGTGGGAATGCTTCGTAGAGTGTCGTTCCGCGCACTTCGGGGACACGCAGATTCATATCTTTCAAGCCCTGTCCGCCGGCAATCAAAAACTCAAATTCATCGTCAAAAAGAAAAACTGCACCGTTGGGATAGTTGGAGATAATTGTTCGGTAGAGTTCTTCGCTGCGCTGCGTCTCGGCTTCGGCGCGTTTACGGCGGGTGATGTTTTGCGTCAGCATGATAATCCGCACCACTACGCCGTTTTCATCGGTAATCGGTACAGCGTAAATATCATAGACTTGTTGGCGAAATTCTACCTCGACGGCGATTTTGCGACCTTCCAGCGTTGATTCCAAATGTGGGCGCAGTGTGCGTTCCAGCTCGGGGCTGTACACTTCGGCAATGCTTTTGAGCGCTGCGTTTTCGGTCTGAACGCCTCGCGAGCGGACTTCTTCGCCGTCCAAGACAAGAAAGCGGAGTTGCTTGTTCAAAATGCCTACATCGCCGTTGGGGAAATTTTGCGCAAGTGTGCGATAGAGCGCTTCGCTCTCACGCAGGGCAACGTTGGTATCGGCAAGCAGAGTCGTGCGCTCTTGAACGCGAAATTCGAGTGTTTTATTGAGCGTCTGAGTGTTTTCCATAGAATGGCGAATGTTGTCCACCATCACATTAAAACTACCCGCTAAAGAGCCAATTTCGTCTTTGGTACGAATTTCAACGGATTGCGTCACGTCGCCTTCGGCAACCTTGACGGCTGCTGCTTCCAGTGCGCGAATCGGGCGGCTGACGCGCCGCGCTATGACCAGTGCTATAAGCAAGACCAGCACTGATGCGCCTATCATTGTTCCGCCTACCCATTGCACGGAGAGTTCGTAGATGTCGTCGCTCTCGCGGCTGGCGCGGGCGCTACCGCGCGTGGTGTAGCGGGCAAGCTCTTGAAGTTTTTCATCAAGTTTGGTGTAGAGCAGCCGCGCTTCGCCTTGCTGTATGACGTTTGCTTCTTCTTTGCGATTTTCCCGCGAGAGCGCAATAAGGCGGGAACTGGCTTCGGAGTACATTGTGAAAAATCGTGTGATTTCATCGAAGCGAGAGGTTTCGCTTTGTGTGGTAATGTACGTGCGGTAGCCTTGTGCTTCTTGCTCGAATCCTGCCGCTTCATCGCTGACGCGGCGTTCGATTTCATCAAATTTTGTGCTATCGAGCGTGATGATGTGTTTATTCACCCAATAGCGATGCTCCGAAAGGCGTGTTTGAAGATTTGCGGCTCTGGTGACACTGGGAAGCCATTTCTTACGGATTTCGGTAGATTTTTTGTTGATTTCCGACATGGTGTGCAAGCCGAAAACGTTGGTGGCTACAAGCGCCACGAGCGCAAGACCAAAGCCAATAATGAGTTTCGGTGCAATGCGGAGATTATCGAACCACTTCATGGATTCTCACAAAGAAAATGAGGAATGAGCGAACTAGCGGAAAAATAGCGAAGATACAGCGAGTATGCAAGATGTGAATACATTTTGCAGAGAAAAGTCTGAAGAAAAGTCTTGGGTTTTTGTGCTGTTCTGGCTATAATGGCACAGGAATATTCATTTATTGTTTCTTCAAACGCCATGACCGACCAAGAACTGAGAGACCTGATAGGAAGCCTTGCGGCGGACACCCAGCGCTACAAGGAAGAATTTGCTGCCGAGAGGCAAAAAACTGAGGCAGAGCGCCGCAAAACCGACAAACAACTCCGCGAACTCGGTAAGCAAATCAGCGGCATTCACGATAAGTTCGGCAAGTTTGCTGAGGGCTTGATGCTGCCTTCGCTCAAACGGGTTGTCCGCAAAACATTTGGTGTCGATGTGCTGGATTGGCACGTGGAGCGCGAGATGGCAGACGGGCGGCACATCGAACTCGACGCACGAGGACTGGTCAATGGTTCACGGAATATTTGTGTCGTGATTGAGGTGAAAAGTAATCTGAATCAACAAGAATTATCCAAAGTCGTCAAAAAAATGGAAGATGTTCGTACATTCTTCCCGGAATATGCATCTATGAAACTCTACGGCGTTATAGCCGCAATCCACACAAGCAGAGGTGTAGAAGAACGGGTGTACAAAGCTGGATTCTACCTTGCCCGAATGAGCGATACCACCTTTCGTTTGGACGTTCCGAAAGACTTTGTACCGAAGGAATTTTAACAATTATGGTCGAACTCTTCAAAATATGGTTTATCAGCGTCACGATTGTTGATGTGATTGATATTCTCATCGTTGCCTTTACGCTGTACTTTCTTTACCAAACAGTGAAAAACACCGTTGCGGTACAGATATTCTATGCCATCGTCGTGATATTGGGTGTGTATTTTTTGACCGAAGCATTTCATCTGCGGTTGCTGAATCTTATCTTGCGGACGCTGGGCGGCATCTGGCTTTTGGCGTTTGTAGTGTTGTTCTCGCAGGAAATACGGCGCGTTCTTTTGCTGATTGTACGGTCGCCGATTTTCAGCGCTTTCACGCGCTCGCAGATGAACGAAACGTTGGACGAAATAGCCCGCGCCGCTATCGAAATGTCGGAAAAGCACACCGGAGCGCTTATTGTTTTTGCTCGCTCGACAAATATCAAAATGACCATCGAAACGGGCATCCCGCTTCAGGCGCAGCTTTCTAAAGAACTACTTGTTTCGATTTTCAACCCCAAATCTCCCCTGCACGACGGAGCAATCGTCATTCAAAACGGTGTGATTGAAGCGGCACGATGTATCCTGCCTCTCAGCCTCACCACGCGCTTTCAAGGCAAGCACTTGGGAACGCGCCACCGCGCCGCTATGGGCATCTCTGAGCAAGCGGACGTGCTGGTGCTGGTGGTATCGGAAGAAACGGGAAAAATATCGCTTGCCGAAGAAGGCGCGTTTGTGCCGGGCGTAACGCCGATGAATTTATACGATATGCTTTCGGAGCGGCTTTCCGGCGGACGCGCACGTACCCAAGAGAAAGATTTGGCGCTGCTGGTGGAAGAATTGCGCTCGGTTAATATGACGCTAACCACGAAGGCAGAAGCAAACGAAGGCGGGGTGAAGTCGAAACGATAACGATATGGTCGTCGTCGTTGGTTATGCTTTTAATTGCTCTTTCAAAAACGCTACTGTCCGCACCCATGCTGTTTCGGCGGCTTGTTTGTTGTACCGAGCTTGGGAGGTGTCGTTGTTGAAAGCGTGGTTCACGCCTTCGTAAACGTGGAGGGTGTATTTTTTCTGTGCTTTTTTGAGTGCTTCTTCAAATGCCGGAATCCCTGCATTGACGCGCTCGTCCAGCCCTGCATAATGGAGCAGAAGCGGTGCGGATATTTTCTCCACGTCCGCCGCTTTGGGTTGGCGACCATAGTAAACCACTCCTGCCTTGAGACTCGGTGCGTTCACTGCCAAATCGCCCACCGTCCCGCCGCCCCAGCAAAAGCCCATTGCGCCGACGTTGCCATTACTGCGGGGCTGCTTTGCAAAAAATGCTATGCCTGCCACGAGGTTTTGAATGGTCTCAGTAGCCATAAGTTTTCCTATCATCTCGCGTGCAGTGTCTTCGTTGTTTGGTGTGCCGCCTAGAGGAGAAAGTAGGTCGGTCGCAATAGCAAAAAAGCCTTCCAACGCAATCCGCCGTGTTACATCCTCAATGTGCGGATTTAGCCCGCGATTTTCGTGGATCACCAGCACCGTTGGTAGTTTGGAAGCTCCTTTGGGGTTTGCTGTGTAAACCTTCACATCCCCCGTTGCGCCTTTGTAGCTCGTGCGTTCGGTTTCAAGACGTGCATCGTCAGGCGCAAGCTGCGCTGCTTGTGCTTGGTTTGCTTCCAGCAAGGGTACGAGCGCCATTGCTGCTGCCAAGCCACCGGTGAGTTCGGCAAGTCGCGTGAGAAACGTGCGACGGTCAAGCGGTGCGTGGGTGTATTCGTCGTAGAGGTTGATGATATCTTGGTTCATGAGATTGGTTGTATTGGTGTTACAGGAGAATGTGGAATGAATACGCAAAATACACAAAAGCACCGACAAAAACAGAATCTTGAATCTTTGGAAGCCGCTATCTTGCTGTTTCTTTCGCTTTTTTGTATTTTGTGCCATCGGAATTTTCTGATTCTTCATCATGTTTTTTGCTGTTTCCCATGCACACACCGCTTTTTTCGCCGAAGTCTCTCCAGCAGCACCTTGCTTCCTTGCCCGAACCGCCCGAAAACGCTCTCCTTCGCGCTCAAGAGTGGAAGCGTATGATTGATAATCGCAGCATTCTTGCCGCCAAAGAAACTGAACTGGACGGACAATTTCTCGCGCACTTTTTTCGGGATATGCTCGGCTTCAGCGATAACCGTGCAAGCGGCGCGTGGACGCTCACCAAAAATCAAACTTCTCACGCCGATAGTTCCGTGCCGGACGGTGTGCTGGGCTTTTTTGCAATGCAGGGAAGCGAAAGCGTTTCCCGCGTCTATGCTGTGATTGAACTCAAAGACGCTACGCACGACCTCGACAAACCGCAAAAACGCCAAAATGACAAACGCACTCCTGTTGAGCAAGCATTCAGCTACGCGCCGAAGGCTGGTGGAAGCTGCAAATGGGTGATTGTCTCGAATTACCTTGAACTCCGCTTGTATCATCATTCCGACCAATCCAAATACGAGCGATTCGAGCTTTCGCGTCTCACCGAATCGCATGAACTGAGGCGTTTGCTCTTTCTCATGCACCGCGACAATCTTTTGCCGTTGTCTGAAAGCAGCACGGAAAACGAGACCAGTTCTCGCACCGAAGAACTCTTTGCTGCGCGGGTGAAGGAAGAAGACCGCATCACCAAAGAATTTTACGCCGAATACAAACAAGCCCGCAACGACCTTTTCAAGCACTTGTGCGCGGCAAATCCTTCCGCACCGGAATTGCTTGTGCTGAACAAAACACAAAAGCTGCTCGACCGCGTTGTTTTTATCTGCTTTGTGGAAGACAAAGAAATCATTCCCCGGCGCACCTTCCGGCGGCTTCTGAAAGACGTGAAGCGCGACAAATTCAACCGCAGCGACACGAAAATTTGGGACAGAGTGCGCGGCTTGTTTGTGGCTATCAACGAAGGCTATCCCGAAGAACACATCAACAAATTCAACGGCGGTTTATTTGCCGATGATGCCGAGTTGGATGCTTTGGTTATCAAGGACAGCGTGCTGGAGCATATCATCGCGCTGGAAAAGTATGATTTCGACAGCGACCTGAATGTCAATATTCTGGGGCATATTTTCGAGCAGTCCATCACCGACATTGAAGAACTGAAAGCCCAAATCGCAGGCGCGGCGCACGATGCAAGCAAGGGCAAGCGCAAAAAAGACGGTATTTTCTACACGCCCGAATACATTACGCGCTATATCGTGCAGGAGACCGTTGGCGGGTATTTGGAAGAGCGCAAGGCAGAATGTGGCTTTGATGCACTTCCCGACATCACCGATGCCGATTGGCAAAGCATCAAACGCGACAAACGGAACGTCCTGACGTACAACAAAACCATTGAACGGCACATCGCAGCATGGACGGCGTACCGCGAGAAACTTGCTGCCGTGAAAGTGTGCGACCCTGCGTGCGGGAGCGGTGCATTTTTGAATCAGGTGTTTGATTTTCTTTATGCCGACGGGCAGCGCGTCAATGCTGAATTGGCGCGGCTGCAACTCGGACAAACCACCACCGGCGACTTGCAAAAAGACATTCTGCAAAATAACCTGTACGGCGTGGACGTGAACCCCGAAAGCGTAGAAATTACGCGGCTTTCGCTCTGGCTCAAAACGGCAGACCGCTCGAAAGAACTTACCACGCTCGACCACACGATTCGGTGCGGGAACTCGCTCGTGGACGACCCGAATGTAGCCGGAGAAGCGGCGTTTGATTGGTCGGCGGCGTTTCCTGAAGTGTTTTCGCAGAAGTGCCTTCAAGCCTATCACATCACGTGGGTAACACATAACAGTCGTGTAAGCGAGCGTATGATAGAATACGAAGCAGTTATCAAGTATCTCCGCATGAACAAGGGGCAAAACCCAATTCAAGAGCCAACGGTACTGAACGAATCAGAAGAAATAGAGATTTCAGAATATATTGCAGATATTATTCGAGAAGATAAACTGCGCGTATTGGGCTATAATATCTGCCAAGACCATGTTCATTTGGTACTTGTTTGTGAAGAGCATGAACGGGATAAAATTGTGCAAAAATTAAAAGCTGTATCTGCACGAAAATTCAACATTGCACATGGATATACTGTCCCTCAAATCTCGATATTACTACCGATACTAACAAGGGAGCATGCTCCCTTGCCAGACGAGAGCGGACAGCATAACAACCCGGTACTAACAAGGGAGCATGCTCCCTTGTTAGACGATACCGCATCCGATACCAAGACGCGAAGAGGTCTCGCACAACGCCATCTCTGGGCGCAGAAATAGCACTGTAATTTGATTGAAAGTGATGCGGAATTGCTGAGTGTATTGAATTACATTGAAAACAACCGCATAAAACACGACCTTCCCGAAAACAAGGGAGTATGCTCCCTTGTTCAACGAGTGATGACTCCCGTAGAACGCGCTTTCGAGCCAATCACAACAGGCGGCTTTGATGTGATTGTGGGAAATCCGCCGTATGTTCGCCAAGAGCTTTTGCCCGAAGCAATGAAGGTGTTTCTTGCCCAAAACTACACCGTTGCGCATGGCAGCGCGGATTTATACGCCTACTTCATGGAGCAAAGCGTCCGATTGCTGAAAGAGGGCGGTTTGTACAGTATCATTGTTGCCAATAAGTGGATGCGGGCAAGCTACGGAGAGCCGCTTCGTCGCTGGATGAAAGCGCAATCGTTGGAGGAAATTATTGATTTTGGCGATTTACCCGTGTTTGAGGACGCGATTGCGTACCCGTGTGTGCTGCGGATTCGCAAAGGCGCACCGAAAGAAGCGTTTAGGGCTGCAAACCTCACCACGCTTGATTTTGAGAGCCTTTTAGCAGAAGTAGAGCGGATGCGCTTTGCCGTGAGTACGGCACAACTGCACGATGAAGGCTGGTCGCTGACCAACAATGCAGTAAGCGGGCTGCTGGCAAAACTCCGCGCAGCAGGTACGCCGCTTGGCGAGTATGTGCAGGGAAAAATTTATCGCGGTGTATTGACAGGTTTGAACGAAGCATTTGTGGTGGACGCAGCCACCCGCGCCCGTCTTATCGCTGAAGACCCGAAAAGCGCGGATGTACTGAAGCCATTTCTTGCGGGGCGAGATGTGAAGCGGTATGCAACGCCGGAAGCGGAGAATTATTTGATACTCTTTCCGAAGGGTTGGACGCGACGGCACTACGAATTGAACAAGGGAGCATGCTCCCTTGTTGCGGAAGAAGCGTGGGAATGGCTTCAAGTCTCATATCCGGCTATTTTCAAGCATCTTGCTCCATTTGCTGATGCTGCCCGAAAGCGCTCTGACAAAGGCGAGTATTGGTGGGAACTCAGAGCGTGTGAGTATTACGAAGAATTTGAAAAGCCGAAGATTATCGTTCCGGCAATCGTGCAGACCGCATCGTACCTTGTGGATGTAAGTGGTTTTTACTCCAACGACAAAACAAGCATTATCGGTGTCGATGACAAAGCCTTGCTCGCTGTGCTGAACTCGAAAGCAACGGACTTTTTCATGCACAGCATCGCAGCCACGAAGCAAGGCGGCTTCTACGAATATAAACCGATGTACTTGGTGCAACTGCCCATCCCGTCCAATCTGGAAACAAGGGAGCATACTCCCTTGTTACGAAGCTACGTTGAAACAATGATTGCCACAAACAAGAGCCTTTCCGACCTCCGCAAGCGAGTCCTGACGCTGCTTTGCACGGAAACGGGAATAACGAAACCCAGCACAAAACTCCAAGCATGGGACACGCTCACGTGGGCAGAACTGGAAGCAGAACTGAAAAAAGCCAAAGTGCAACTATCGCTGGACAAAAAGGAAGAACTGCTGACCTACTTCGAGAAAAAGCAGCAAGAAGCCGCCGCACTAAAAGCCACGCTGGAAGCGACCGACCGCGCGATAGATGCGTTGGTGTATGGGTTATATGATTTGACGGCGGAGGAGATTGCGGTGGTGGAGGGGCGGTAGGGGGGGGATTCACGGTGTCTTTATTGGCACGTACTCCACTCGTTGAGGATAGATATAAAGATGTTTTTGGATTGCTGCAACAATTTTACTTGAAAGTCCTTTGCTAATTTTATCACCACGAATTTCTGCATGGGCATAGTTACGTGGGCATGGCTTTGTCGCTTTACCTGCATTTTCAGGGCAGTAGTGTTGGTTTGGATTGTGGGAGCATTGACACAGTTCATTAAATGAAGAAATGGGATATTGCTTGTAATCCCGACCTCTGAGTGGTAAAGGACAAGGGTCTTGAATCACACTCAGACGAACCAATTTTTTTGCTTCGGATGTGAGGTTGTCTTCGCCCATTTGAATCAGGTCTTGCACTTCGATTGTTCCAACCTGAATAACGAGTCTATCGGGTGGCGTATCCAAATCGCCGGCAAAAATTGGAAACAGTTCCGATACAGATAGCACAGCAAGGCGGCTTACAGAAATATCTGTGCCGTTGTTATCGGTCTCAAAAAGTGAGCGTTTGAGGAGATTAGTTTTTGAATCATAGTCAGTCGTCAGGATTGCACGGACGATTTTTTCCTCGGGCGCACACGGTACGCCGCGTTGAATCTCAGGCATTCTTCTTTGTGGACAAAAGTTTGTGAACAAGCGCATGAATGTTTGTCAGAGAAACCTCACCTTCATCGTCTGTGGCTTCGATGTAATAGGCAATATGCTCAGGATAAAACTCAAGAGAATTGACCATATCATCTCCAGCATCCCAAGCTAATTCAAGATTTCCTCGTGCCGATAGAAATAATGAGCACCGTTCGGGAAATGAGTTGTAAGAGCGCAAAAACAACTCTATTGTCCGTAATGAATCAGAATTCAGAGCTTTTCCGCGACCAAAATCCCAGCCGTCCTTTAGTGCTGACAGCTCCTCAAATCGTCTGGTATTATGCTCTCCCAATACCTCAACAGCCTTTGGGGAAAGTTTTTTCAAAGAAGGTGGAAAATCAAAATTCGGCTGAGAGATTTTCAAAGAGGAATCAATAAAGAGATTAAATGTGATTGGATGTGGAGAAAACCTCACATTGTCATACGGAGGTTGTGTGGTATATGCAAGTGCATTAGGCATAGTTAATACTCCGGGCTAAAAGTGTTCAAAAATTCGGGTTGCAATAATCCAAAGAACAACTCTTTTTCAATAGTATGTGCCAAGTCAAGTGTGGTACTGGTTGTAGTATCTTGTAAAGGAGGATTTTCAAGCGAAACATCAATATCTATGAGTGAACCAGTACGTTGTTGCTGTGACTCTATAAGCTCATTTGAGACTTGGAGCAGGCAACTAAAACCATCACGACTAAAGAACGTGCGAAAGTATGATTTTCCTTGCTTAAAATTAGACTGTTCTATTGTGAGCGTCGGCGAAATATGAGTTTTAGGGAAAACATCAATATCTTCAAAAATATTGACATATCGCAGCCCAAGCCGCTCAATCTTTATCACCGCATCAAGCTCCTCAACCATCTTCCATATTCTAAGACATTCAGATTGTAATGCCTCCCAGCCAAGATATGGTGTGGCATTGACAACGGAAATCATGTGAGCGCCAAGAAGCAGTATAAATGAAGATGTTGTTGCTTGGTAATAAGGTTGATACCGAAGCGCGTTCTCTTGTTCTAAAATTTCCTGGGGTATCTGTTTGATAGGAAGTTCTTCAAATGGTGGATATTGGTCTTTTACACGCGAATATACTTCTTCACGAAGCCGTTCTACATCCCACTCCGTTGCAAAGCGAAACTCTACCGTTGCATTGGCAATCGGACAAGGAGTGATTCTTTTGGGAATTTTGGTCATACAGCAGCCAGTTTGCTAATTGAGGCAAAGCAAATTGAGAAAATAATCTAAGTCCGAAAAAATCTATATTCTTAAACAGAGATTCTTGAACGCCTGTATTGACGCTCTCTTCGGACGCGAAGTTACAAAAAATTCACATATTTTCAACATATTGTTCACAGTAGTACCAACAGAGCGACCCATAAATGCGTTGGTGTATGAGTTGTATGATTGGGCAGCGGAGGAGATTCGGGTGGTGGAGGGGCGGTAAATATACTACAGTTTTGTGCAGTTACATTGCCAATACAAAAGAAAAGCCGCTCAGAACATAAGATTCTAAGCGGCTTTTAAGACTTTGTTTGTAGCGAGGACAGGACTTGAACCTGCAACCTTTGGGTTATGAGCCCAACGAGCTACCAATTGCTCCACCTCGCGGTCTTGAATAGAATGTCAATATACGGCTTTTGATAATAGTGTCCAAATTATTTCTTTTGATTGCACTAAGCACGGTGCAGGAAAGCGCTTGCTACCTTGTCTTTCGCCCCTAGCGAAACTCTCAGTTGGATGTTCGCCAAATTTCTGGTAATTTTGTATCAAAATAGTGTCCGTGTTTTCCTCACTTTTTTGGTACTTTTTTTATGAGCCGTCCGCCGTATAAACCCGAAGAATATTTGAATTTTGCCGACCCCGCTATTGCTGCACAGCAGCAAGCCGCACTGGATAAGGTTCGCGCCCAGTTTGGGAAAGAATACCCGAATTTTATTGGCGGAAAAGAAGTCGTCACCGCGCAAAAACTGACTTCGCTGAATCCGTCGAATCTCAGCGAGACCATCGGTACATTCCAGCTTTCCTCCAAAGCAGAAGCAGATGAGGCGCTCAGTGCAGCATGGAAGGCATTTGAGTCATGGAAAAATGTTCCGGCTGCCGAGCGTGCCGAATTTCTTTTCAAAGCTGCCGATGTGATTCGCAAGCGTCGCCTTGAAATCAATGCGTGGATGATTTCCGAAGCAGGAAAAAACTTTTTGGAAGCCGACGCTGATACCTGCGAAGGTATTGATTTCCTTGAGTTCTACGGACGTGAAGCGATACGCTACGCACAAAAGCAAGCGCTGACTCCGATTGAAGGCGAGGACAATTCCTATTTTTACATTCCTCTGGGCGCAGGGTTTGTCGTTACGCCGTGGAATTTCCCGTTTGCAATTTTGGTTGGAACAGCTGCCGCACCTATCGTTGCGGGTAATACCGTTGTGCTAAAGCCTGCTGCCGAAACACCGATGATGGGTTGGCTCTTTGCCGACATTATGCGCGAAGTGGGCTTGCCGCCGGGCGTACTGAACTTTCTTTCCGCCGATCCGCTCGAAGTGGGCGATTTTCTCGTGCAGCATCCCAAAACGCGCTTCGTTACCTTCACTGGTTCGATGCAAATTGGTTTGCGCATCAATGAACTTGCCGCAAAAGCACAGCCCGGACAGCTCTGGATGAAACGTGTCGTTGCGGAAATGGGCGGTAAAGATGCGACTGTCGTTGCCGACGATGCCGATATTGACGCGGCGGTCAAAGGAACGGTTGCTGCGGCTTTCGGATTCCAAGGACAGAAATGCTCGGCGTGTTCGCGGGTGATTGTGGATGAAAAAATTCACGCGGAGTTCGTGGAAAAACTTGTGGCTGCTACCAAAGCACTCGCTATCGGCGATGCGAAAGATAACGTGATTGCCGGACCCGTCTGTTCGCTCAAGTCAGAGACCAAAATTTTGGAATATATCGAAATCGGTAAAGGCGAAGGAAAGCTCCTCACAGGCGGCAAAAAAGTGGCGGGTTTGAATGGGTATTACGTCGAACCGACGATTTTTGACGACGTGCAGCCCACTGCCCGCCTTGCGCAGGAAGAAATATTCGGTCCCGTGCTGGCGGTCATCAAAGCTAAAAACTACGACCATGCGCTGGAAATTGCAAACGGTACGAAGTTTGGCTTGACGGGTGCGGTCTTTAGCAAAAGCGAAGAGCGCTTGGAACGCGCCCGCAATGAGTTTTTCGTTGGCAATCTGTACCTCAACCGCAAGTGTACGGGTGCGCTTGTGGACGTGCATCCCTTTGGCGGCTTTAATATGAGCGGTACGGATTCCAAAGCCGGAAGCCGCGATTACTTGCTTCTCTTTATGCAAGGCAAAAGTGTGACGAAGAAAGTATCGTAAAAGCATAGCAAACAATTTCTCTACAACGTGCAGTTCATTTTGAAAATGGACTGCACGTTTTTTTATGCTGTTTATGAATTTTCGATGAATCGGTTATGAAGAAACAGCCTGTTCTGACCAGAAGTTGAACTCAGAATTGACTTTGAAGCGCAAAGTTTGTATATTTCTTTTCGACGTTTAATGTATGACTCGTCAACCTTTCGGTTTTCAAACTATTGGTAAGTAAAAACCGAATGTCCTTACAAATGTACGCTGCATAACGACCTCAGAGAACGTTATGCTCTTTATTTTTCACAGTTTAGAGAGTTGTGTATGACTATTTTCCCGAATGATGTCAATGCTGACGATAAGGTGTTGATATTTGATACTACGCTCCGTGATGGCGAACAATCGCCCGGAGCCTCGATGACAAGTGTTGAAAAGCTCGAAATTGCCCGCCAGTTGGCGGTGCTGGGTGTGGATGTTATCGAAGCGGGTTTCCCCGCTGCTTCGCCCGATGATTTGGAGGCGGTGCGCCGTATCGCTATTGAGATTGGTAATCCTGCTCCGGGCGAGCAGATTGCGCTGCATATCCCCGTTGTTGCGGGCTTGGCAAGGGCAACAAAAGGCGATATTGACAAATGCTGGCAAGCGGTTCGCCATGCCGCAAAGCCGCGTATCCACACGTTTCTTGCTACAAGTGATATTCACTTGCAGTATAAACTCTTGATGACCCGCGAACAGGTCATTGCAAAAGTAAGTGAAATGGTCTCGTATGCTGTTGCACACTTTACCAATGCAGGTATTACGCCCGACGTAGAGTTTTCCCCCGAAGATGCCGGACGCTCGGATAAAGAATTTCTCGTCCACGTCCTGAAAGCTGCGATTGAAGCGGGTGCTACGACGCTCAACATTCCCGATACGGTCGGGTATTGCACTCCTGAAGAATATGGCTTCCTCATTGCTTACCTCCGCGAAGAAACGCCCGGCGCAAAAAATGTTGTTTTCTCAACGCACTGCCACAATGATTTGGGTTTAGCGACCGCCAACACGCTTGCCGGTGTCCGCAATGGCGCACGGCAGGTGGAAGTAACGATGAATGGCATTGGGGAACGTGCCGGAAATACGTCATTGGAAGAAATCGTCATGGCAATTCAAACGCGCTCTGGGCAGTATGGCGTATTTACTGGTGTTAATACGCAGCATATCGCTCGCACGTCGCAGATGGTCTCGCACTACACGGGCTTGAACATTCAGTTCAACAAAGCCATTGTCGGCGCAAATGCCTTTGCACACGAGGCAGGAATCCATCAGGACGGAATGCTGAAAAACTGGCAGACCTACGAAATTATGAAGCCCGAAACGGTCGGCTGGACAGCTTCCCGTCTAGTCTTGGGCAAACATTCGGGTCGTCATGCGTTCAAAATGCGCCTGAAGGAAATGGGCTATCCGCTCCACGACGAAGAACTCGATAAAGCTTTTGCGCGTTTCAAGCAACTTGCCGATAAGAAGAAAACCATTACCGATGCAGACTTGGAGGCTATCGTTTCCGATGAACTCTACCAGCCGCGCGAATTCTTCTCGCTTGAAGATATGCAAGTGATTTGCGGTAAAACGGGTATGCCGACAGCAACCGTCTGCCTGCGCGACGTTGCTGGGCGTAAAACTACTGTCGCGGCGCTTGGTTCCGGTCCTATTGATGCGGCATTCAAGGCGATTGACGATATTGTGAAAACACCATGTAACCTGCTTGAGTTTGCTGTACACGCCATCACCGAAGGCATGGATGCGCTGGGCGAAGTAACCGTGCGCTTGGAAACGCTGGAAGAAAATCCGCGTACCTTCGGCGGGCACGGCGCAGACCTCGACATTATCGTTGCTTCGGCAAAAGCATATTTGTCCGCTATCAACCGTATGCTGGCTGCGCACGGCACGAATAAGCAAGATGTCACATCGGCACTTGAACTCAAAGCCGCCTAAAGGCTCAATAAAATTGTTGTTGTTGTTCGCGTCCTTACCCGTGAGCAAGACTTTTAGCATTTTCACCATTCTGACCATTTCAGTCTTGCTCACAGTATTTTTTACCGTCCACGAATCCTTTCCGGTTATCACGTTGTTACGCTATTGATGTCGTTACGCTTTTTGTGTGTTCCGTAGTCTTACTCTATTTCTACTATCCATCTGTGACGCTTATCTGAAGCTGCGTAGCCATGCGGTTTCAACAGGCTTTTCAATCCATTGTGTGTTCACTTGAAGTTTTTTTTGGTGCCAGTTCCTCTCGTGGCTGCGCCAAACCGAAGGAGTTTTTGTATGGTCTATTCTCGACGCGAATCTCTTCGCGCCGTATGGCAACGTCTCGTTGCAATCATCACGGTCGTAATTTTTCTGACATCGGCTGCCGCGCAGCTTTCGGCACAACCGAAAAAGGTGGTCTTACAAGCCTTTTGGTGGAATTGTAAGAATAACAATTACAACAACGGTTGGTGGAATTATCTGGCAGACTTAGCGCCACGCTTGAAAGGAATGGGTATTGATGCTGTATGGATACCGTCGGCTCCCAAAGGTGCTAATGCCGGCACGGATGCACAAGGATTTATTTATGAAATGGGATACAGCATCTTCGACCACTACGACCTTGGCGAAAAGTATCAACGCGGTACGCTCAAAACGCGCTTCGGCACGAAAGATGAGTATTTGCGCATGATTGCAGTAATGCACGCTAACGGCGTTGAAGTCATCCAAGATGTGGTGCTGAACCATATGGACGGAGCAGGCTCTTCAAATGGCGCTGGCGGACAAGATCCGTATGCTCTTGCCAACTACAACGATGGCAAAACATCGGGCTACAAAAACTTCCGCTACGTCAGCTATTCTACACCTGCCACGGACGAAACGGCAAATAATTACACGTCGCGTTCCGGGCGTTGGCTTAAAAACTGGGAAAATTTCTATCCGAACCAACTCAATAACCAAGTCAACACGAACGATATTAATACCGTTATGTTCGGTCCAGACATCAGCTATGAGAACAACGCCTACGGCACAAGCTCCAATGCGCTCTACAATCCCGCGCAGGCATCGAACTATATGTACGATGGCGCTCGTGCTTGGGCTGTTTGGCTCAAAAAACAAGCCGGTTTCGACGGTGTGCGCTTGGATGCTGTCAAGCACTTCCCCGCATGGCTCACGGAAGCTGTTCTGAACGATTTGCAAAACAATGCAGGTTGGGCAAACGGTACGTCGAATATGTTTGCCGTTGGCGAATATGTTGGCGGAGGCGCTCAACTTGACTCGTGGTGTACCAGTGTCAATAACCGATCCGGTACCTTCGATTTTGGTTTCCGTGGTGCTATTTATGGCATGGTGTCAGGTGGTGGTGGTTATTACATGGCTGACATTAAAAATGCACAGCAAGGGAATCGCGCTCGCACGGTTCCGTTTGTGAACAACCACGATACCTTTCGCCCGCAGGTGGACGCTAACGGCAACTACATCGGTTGGAACACTGGTGAAGAGCTTGCTGCGCACATTGACCCTTTCGACCCGCGTATAGCAGCAGCGTATGCGATGCTTTTCGCGGTGGATGGTTCGCCGCAGATTTTCTTTGAAGACCTTTTCAATGTGGGTGGCACGAGCAAACGCTATGTTCACCAGCCTACAAGTACGACCGATTTACCTACCCGCGACGATATTGCTAACATCATTCGTTGTTCCAAGAAATTCGATTTCCAATCGGCAACCTACAAAGTCCGCACCGCAAGCAATGGTGAATACTTTGTGCAAGGCGATAACAGCGATGCGTTGGTGATTGAACGCAGCGCAAAGGCTATTATTGCTGCTTCCGATGCGTTTGCCACCGAGCAACAAATCTGGGTCAACAGTGATTTCCCGGTAGGAACGGTGCTGAAAGACTACGGTGGAAGCTATGTAGGGTTCACAACGACCGTGCAGGGCGATCAGCGTGTTCTCATCAAAATTCCGCCGTGTAATGGTTCGCTTACGCGCCGTGGGTACTCCATTTGGGCACCGACCAGTCAGCAAGCGAACTTTGATGCGGCATTTGCTCCGGCAGTCCGCACCACAACGCAGGAATGGGATATGTCGAATGATCTCGGCGATAGCCATGCTAGTTCACTCAAGCAGGGCGGCGCTCTTCCGGCAAATTCTACCTCGCCGCGTACCGTAGGACGCATCTACAATCAAGGTGGTCAGTCCATCACGCTTAATACCTATCCGACCGATTTGATGCAGAGTTTGACGGTGTATATCAACAACAGCGCTGGTACGCAAGTTTCCAGCAAAAATGGTACCGGCAACCAAACACTGACCTACACGCCCGTAAACTCCGGCTGGTACACCATTCGCATTAAAAATGCCGGAACAACCAGTCCTGCGCAGCGAGTGTTTGTGAAGGCTACCTACACGAGTGTGCAGACCGCTTCCACCGGCAGCAACCCGCCGCCGGCTCCGGAAGCACCGCCGCAGAATGAGGACTTTACCATCGCCCAAGAGGTGAGCGTAGAGAATTTCAATACTGCATTTGGTGGCGTTACGCCGAATCCCGTTGCGAACACAGCATCCGTGAATTTCTCGATTGGCGATGATATGCCTGTCAAAATCACGGTGGCGAACACGATGGGACAAACGGTGATGACGATAACCAACACGCAGCTTTCGGCGGGCGAATACGCTCTGCCGATAGATGCAAGCGCACTTGCTTCCGGCGTGTATATGATTCACATTCAACTTCCTGATCGCCGTTTTGTTCAAAAAATGGTCGTTGCGCGGTAAGAACGTGAAAGTATTTTACTCCTCGATGTGCCGTTTGAAGCGGTGCGTCGGGGATTTTTGTTGAGACCGCTACCATTTTATTGCAAAAATCAGTATCTTTCTTTATTTCAGAGGCATCAATGAAAACATTCACTTTTACCAGGTATGCCGTAAAGCCCCTGCCTTCAGGCATGGGGATATAAGGCATTTCGTCGCAGCCTGAGCGGTCACGGTCTGCGCTGCTTTGAGCGCAGGGCGCGGCGCGATATAGCGCGACGAAGTTCTTTTGGTGGTCAGTAGTAGAATGTGTATTTT
>JANYDO010000078.1 GCA_025363605.1 Candidatus Kapaibacterium sp. | reverse complement strand
TCCGCTTCGGGCTTGAACTCCTCCGCGAATGGCAGAGAACGGACATCGAACGGCTTGAGGTCTGCTTCGTATTGGATTCTTGAACTTTCAAAGAACTTTCGTGCTGATGAGCTATCTAAATGTGTACGGTACTGAAAAAATAATCAATACGGCACACCGAAATTTACACAAAAATGCGTTTTCCACAAAATAGTTCGCAGTAAAGGCTCACTACAAAAAAGGCTTCGGAGAATAGTCTCCGAAGCCTTTTTGACGATGCTGCTTGCAATTTACTTTGCGCCTTCCACGTCTTTGATAAGAGACGCAGCAAGGTCAGCAAGTTTCTTCACGTTCTCTTGAGGAACAGGTTTGCCTTTGTCAACGCTGACAAGAGTTTTGATGTCGCCCAGTTTGGCACTGATATTTTTCACTAAATCGTTGCCTTTAGCTGTGGCACTCAGTCCGTTCATTTCGCCAATCAAATACTCGACAAGTTTCGGATTGCGGATAATTCCGGTTGCGTCGGCTGTGTAATTAGCAGCAAGTGATTTCGTCACGACGTTTAATCCTTCAAGCCAGCCGCCGACCGTTACCAAAATAGCTGCGTCTTTGTCGAGGCGGTTCAATTTCTCTTTCACGGTCGTCTGTTGGTCGTCGAGCATACTGCGCACTTCCGTCCATTTGCCTTGCTTGACGAGTGTGAACATCTTGTCATTCAGAGATTGTTCAATGTTCGCGTTCAGCTTGCCGCTTAGTCCAGCGACGGTTGTTGCCATATCGGCGAATTTATTTTGATCCTTGCCCTGAATCGCCACAAATGCGTCGCAAATGCGTGTACCGAGATTCAGTGCTGTTGTGTACTTATTGGTATAGCTGCTCTTCTTATTGAACGTCGGCAACGCTTTCCAATTGACCTGCCCTTTGGACAAGCTGTCCAGATTGTGGAAGACTAATGCCGAAGGCGGCACATAGACTTGCGTGGTCATTTGAGCGCTCATCAGGCTCGTTGCAGAAAAGGTCAGCGCTACTGCTGCGCCCGCCAGCGTAAAACGTATGCAGGAAAACTTCATACAATCCTCGTTGAACAAATTATGTGTGAAACAAGAGTATATTATTTTATGTTCGGTTGTTCGTTACTTTTCAGATGTTGTTCCGTCCCAAAAGGTTTACACCATCGTTAAACGAAGGCTTCGGCAAATATAGCTAAAGTTTATGATTTTCCTAGTCCAATCATCGCCTGTTTTCGTGCATAGTTTGCGCATGGAATGTGAAATCCGTTTGTATTCAATAACTCTCTGAAAATCCGATGTTTGCGAACTATCGTGAAAAATTTCCTATCTTTGTGATACCGACATAAAACCATTGTTATCTTGTTTTCCGTTGATATTCGTCTAAAGCATCAGGACAGTTTTTGTTATCTCTTCACCACCACGTTTTCTACTTTTTCAGTTCTCTACTTTCCCAGTTCTCTTCCAAGGAGCAATCATGCTTGGCTATCGTTTCACCAAATATGTTCCCAACCCCGACGGCGGGAAATCGGCATTTGAAAATCTGCTCAATATCTTCATGCAGCTTCTGGTCTATACCTCAGGCGATGTAGCAGAAGCGCTCGACTGGCTCAATCAGCTTGACAGGCAGTACGGAGTGACAAACGACGAGTATGCAATGGGCGACTTCCTGCAAGACCTGAAAGATAAAGGCTATATTGACGAAGAGCAGCCCAATAGTGGTGTCTTCCAGATAACGTCAAAATCTGAGCAAAGTATCCGTCAGCGCTCGTTGGAAGAAATCTTTGGTAAGTTGAAAAAGTCAAAACCCGGCAGCCATCAGTCGCCTGTCTCCGGCATTGGTGACGAACAGACGACAGACCGCCGAGATTTTCAGTTTGGCGACTCGGTTGAGCAAATTGCTATGACCGATTCTATTCGCAACGCACAAATCAATCACGGTATTGGTGATTTTAAGCTCACCGAAGATGACTTGGAAGTGGTCGAAAATGAGTACAAAACGCAGACATCTACAGCGCTGATGATTGATATTTCGCACTCAATGATTCTCTACGGCGAAGACCGCATCACGCCTGCAAAGAAAGTGGCGATGGCACTTGCAGAACTCATTACGACGCGCTACCCGAAAGATACGCTGGATATTCTGGTCTTTGGGAATGATGCGTGGGAGGTAGAAATCAAGGATTTACCATATCTACAAGTGGGACCGTATCATACCAACACCGTTGCCGGTATGGAACTGGCTATGGATATGCTGCGCCGACGTAAGACCAGTAACAAGCAAATTTTTATGATTACCGACGGCAAGCCCACGTGCCTGAAAGAGGGTGCGAAGTATTACAAAAACAGCTTCGGGCTGGATAGAAAAATTGTCAATAAAACGCTGAATCTTGCTACCCAATGTCGGCGGTTGAACATTCCTATCACGACTTTTATGGTCGCACAAGACGCATATTTGCAGCAGTTTGTCCGCGAATTTACAAAAGCCAATAATGGTCGCGCTTTTTACAGCAGCTTGCAGGGACTGGGCAATTACGTATTTGAGGATTATGTGCGTAATCGCCGGAAAACGGTTCGCTAACAACGGTTCGCCGACGCTTGAGACCAACAATGACAACATTTACACAGAACCAGTATTGAGCAATTATGGCTACAACTCCTGACCAAAAACCGAGCGCTGAAATTCAAGCGATTGTGATGAATCTCTGGAATGTTATTCGAGAGACCGCACAAGCAACGACGGCTATTCATGCGGAAAATAAAGCATTCGCTCAAAAGCATCATGCTCTCAACGAACAAATACTCCAAGAACACGAACGCCATGCCAAGTTGCAAGCCTACACCGAGCATCTGCAAACGGAGCTAAAGCAACAGCAAAACGACCTTGATACCTTGCAGCCACGCTACCAAGAAGCCTTTGATAATAGCCAAAAGCACGAAGAAACGATTCAAGAACTTCGGCGAATTCTTCTTGAGCAAGAAGACATTGTTGCGCGGCGCGGCGAAGAAAACAAAACGTTGTCCGAACAGCTTTTGGTAGGGAATGAAGGCTTTGATGCCGAGCGTGAGCGTCTTCACACCAGCATTGAGGCTCTTAAACACGACTTAACAGCAAGCCGCCAACAATCGTTGAACGTTGCAACGGAAGTAGATGAATTACGAAACGAAGTCGAAGCCCTCGGCACTGAACGCGACAAGCTCCTTGATGGCAATGAGCAATTACGCTGGCGTTTGGAGGCTTTCGAGAAAAACTCTACTCAAGAGTACGCAGAGTTAGAACGCAAACTCGAAGCTGCTCGCGTGTATAGCGGAGAAGTGACGGTGCGGCTTGAGGATGCTAAACGCCTTATGAGTGAAAGTGATGCACGCATTATTGCGCTGACTGCCGAGCGTAATAGTCTCCGCGACACTACCGAAAGCGCAGAGCAAGAAGCGCTTACATGGCAGCAAATAGCGGAGGAACAGACTGAAACGTTACAACGCCTACAAGCTACGGAACAAGAATATAAGATATTGCTGGAAAAGGATCGGGAAGAACTGGAAAAGCGTCGGGAAGAATATGCTGCAAACCTTGCTACACAGCTTACAATCAATCAAAATCTCTCTGAGACTGCACTGATGGCAATCAAGGTACAATTAGAAGAAGAGCGTACTCTGCACCAGCAGACGTTGGAAGTTCATTCCAAGGAGCGTGAGCAAATAACACAGCTTTCCTCCAGCAAGAATCTCTACGAAACGGCACTAGAAACCTTGAAAGCGCAGTTGCAGGAGGAACGTATGCAGCACCAGCAAACACTAGCAGCACACGCTAATGAGCATGAGCAAACGTTGATGACTCAAGAAGAACAGATGACGAAAATGAAAGCAGAGTTCGATAAACAAGTAGCAGAGCTGAGAAAAAATGTGGTGCAAATACCTGAGAATGAAAGGCTCGCTCTGACAGAAAAAGTTGCCCATTTGCTTCAGCGTGTGGAAGTCGCACTAGCAGATTAAGAAGAGAGAAGTTGGTAGTGTTCTTCTGGGGTTGATGAATGAATCGAGGCAGTATGTGACCTTGTTTATCGAACATAGCACCAACTTTTTTTGAACACTACCGACTGGTCTTCTCCATATCGTTTTTGAGTATTATTTCTGTACTATCGGAATCCCTGAAAGACGATACCGAGACGTTGTGTCGGCAACAGAGGTAACATTGGCTGATATTGTCTGCCAGCGTCCGTCGCGCTTTCTCCAAATGTCCGTGTATTGGTTTACTTTCCCTGCGCCACCTTTACGTTTGAATGGTGTAGTGGCGTGTATAACGGCAATGTCCGGCGTTGCAAATCGGATGCTCACGTCTTCGGTGCGAAAATATTCCAATGATTCTTTCGGCGGTGTCGCTGCACCCTTTTTCACTTCCTCAAGAAATTCTCGTTTATTCAAGAACATCCCATTCGGCGCAAGGCAGACGAAATCATCTGCAAGAATTTTGTCATACAGAACAGCATCAGCGTTCAAAAAAGATTGAACATATTGTTGGTTGAGTTCTCGAATGAGTGCTTCCGGGAGCTGTTCGGTTGCGCTCCCTTGAAAAGAAAAAATAGTGAGTGCAAGCCCACCGGTAAATGCTATCAAAGCAAGACCAAATCGGACTGCGCGACGATGGATGAACATATTTTTCATGGAAAAACCTTGTTAAAATAAAGTGTTAGCAATAAAGTAGATAGTAGGTTATTTGCGGTAAGGTATTGAACGAAATTATCTTGAACTATCTGCACAGACAAGAGTGTCTGTGCTACGGCATGGGAACTGGTTTTGGTGGCACAGACACTCTTGTCTGTGTTCCAAGTATCACTGTCCAAATGCTTACTCGTTATTTACGGTACTCGCTAAAGACAAATCCTTGCTTTTGCTTCTTTTCGTGGCATTGAAAACATTCGCTCGTAGCAAGTATCCCAACGGTGCGCTCCGTTTTGCTGTCGCCTTTGAATTCTTCAAATCCCCAACCGCCTGTTGCCGCAAAACGTTTGCTGTCTTTGTGCATCACGTCCAGTGCCTTTCGCTGTCCTTCGCTGATAACTCCTTGATTCTCTTGTGTTTCCAAAAGGTCGAAAATGAAAATAGCGCCGTCGGGAAATTCTCCCTTCGTGTAACCTTCCATTGCTTTGTCGTTGGCGTAAATATGATGAATGCCTCCGAAGCGTTTGTGAGCAGGGCTTTGAGGGGTAATGATTGCGCTTCGGATATGCACCCACGCACGGTAGCCTTCCGGATACGCGACGCTTTCAGTCAATGACTGAGAAATAATGGGAGCTTCGGAGAAAGCAGCAATTCCGATAGCGGTGGCGAGAAGAACTATGCTTGCAAAGAATTTCATGGTCACAAGAAATATTGAAAAATAATGGAAATGGTTATTTTGACCGTGAGTGCAAAGATATACTTCCACCCGAAATTGATTCTGGGCGAAAATTGACTTTTTTCGAGTACTAATTTGGGAGAGAAATGACAGAACAGGGACACTACCTGTTGTGGGCAAGGCGGAAGCGTTCCGGCGGGAGTTGGGTGTGCTTGCGAAAGAGTTTGCCAAAGGAGCTTTCATCGTCATATCCGACATTCAAACAAATTTCGTGAACGGGCAGTTCGGTATTTTGTAATAATGTTTTGGCAACGTCTATACGCCGTGCCATCAAGTATTGGTGAGGTGTCTGGCGAAAAAGGGTACGAAAACTGCGCAGAAAGTGATGCGGACACATACACGCCACATCTGCTGCGTCTTCAAGGCGTAGAGGTTGGGCATAGCACGAATGAATAAAGTCTTTCGCACGGTGAAGTCTGGTATAAAGTTCCAAGCGAGTTGAGGGTTTTGCCGCGCTAATAGTATGAATTCGCTGCGATTCCGCTGATTGCAAGAGAATTATTCTTCGCAACAGCTCACAAATTTGCTCGTGAACGGCACTTGCATCTGGAGAAGCAGGGGACGTGATAGAAGAGCGAATATGACGCAACAAAGGACTGATGAGACTATCATGTTCGTAGAGACGTTCGATGCACCGAATCCTTACGGTGGTGTTCGGCACATCAGGATTGTCCAGCAACATACAGTCCGAAGAAGTCATCGCCCGTAGCGCCCGCGCTTCATCTTCTTCGCTAAAGCTAATAGTGTAGGATTCAACTGGAGAAGGCGATTGGATGAAACTTGAGTAGAGTTTTTCTGCATTAAAGATGAGGAAATTGGCATCCGAGACAGCATACACGGCATTATCGGCGATGTAAGTTTCTTCACCGCCGAAAGCGCACTTTATCGAAAGAGGAGTCCAGTGGCGGGGCAGAGCTATCTCTGTTGTCGTCGCACTCACGATGACGCTTGCACGGTGAAATATCTCGCTGTACTCGGCAGCATCAAACGCTGAAGAATCAACGTTGGGCATCGAATGAATAGTATGAACCGAAGGCATAATCATCATTATTTCAGAACAGGTTTGAGAAATGCTAAAATACAAGAAATTATGCGGTTATGACGTAAAAAATATTGTGGTGTTACACGAGGTGAGCAAGTTTACAACGTTGCCAATTCCGAATAGATAAGCAAACGGATGAACTCTCCTGTTTTTTTGCTAATTTAGCTCTCGTTCAAATATTTCCTGATGACGAATACTACTCTGCTCATGCCCGACCAAGACACCCCTCAAGAACAATACATCGTCACCGCCCGCAAATGGCGACCTCAGCGCTTTGCTGATGTCGTCGGGCAAGAGTACTTTTGACGATTATGTTCATTGATTTCTCATATTCTCTCATCCCCACCGAAATATATGCAAGCAATCGAACTAACAACCAACGCAGATGTGGTCTGCATTACGATTGAACGCACGGCATTGAATACGGTAACACTGAAGCGTATCAATGATGTGCTATTGGAATTAATGGGAGCGGAAGAACACGTCAAAACCCATCAACTAGCGCTTACTGCAAAGGAAATGCGCCGCTTGCCGCCAGAAGAGCGAGAAGCAATTCTTGCCTCACAGACTCAACTTGCTTTACAAGATTACGAGTATATTGGTGGTGGCGAAGAACTCTTGGAAGGCGAGGTTGTATGAAGCGCTCGGAAGTTTGGCTTGTGGATTTTGCTCCACAATTTGGCACAGAGATTACCAAGCAGCGTCCTGCTGTTATTGTTTCGGCAAATGGGTTAGCGGCTTTTCCAACACGTATTGTCGTTCCTTTTAGAGATAGAAAGCCGCTTCATAGCAGCATCGCGTATTATGTTGGCATTGAGCCGACAAGCACAAACGGTTTAGTTAAGAACAGTTCCGCTGATTGCGTGCAAATAAAATCGCTTGACAAACAACGTTTTCTTCGCAGATTAGGAGAACTTTCACCGTTGGATTTTCAATCGGTATTAGACGGTATCGTTCTTTGTGTAGGACTCTAAGCGGAATAACTGCTTCACCTGCCATCACAAATTTTTCAATTATCATTATTGACTTTTTCCGTTTGCCATGCCCGACCAAGACACCCCTCAAGAACAATACATCGTCACAGCCCGCAAATGGCGACCTCAGCGCTTTGCTGATGTCGTCGGGCAGGAGCACGTCTCACGGACGCTGCGCAATGCCGTACAGTCTGGACGCATACACCATGCGTATATCTTCAATGGTCCGCGTGGCGTAGGTAAAACCACGACAGCGCGTATTCTCGCCAAAGCCGTGAACTGCGAGAATCCATCGCCGGAGTTTGAGCCGTGCAATGTGTGTGCTTCCTGCACCGAGATAAACACAGGGCGCTCTATGGACGTTATAGAAATTGACGGTGCGTCGAATAATAGCGTGGATGATATTCGCAAACTCCGCGAAAATGCGAAGTATCCGCCCATCAAGGGGCAGTACAAAATGTACATCATTGACGAGGTGCATATGCTTTCCACGTCAGCGTTCAATGCGCTTCTAAAGACGTTGGAAGAGCCGCCTCGCCATTTGCTGTTTGTCTTTGCTACTACTGAACCGCACAAAGTCCCCGCTACGATTTTAAGCCGTTGCCAGCGCTTCGATTTTCGGCGGATGCAAATAGACGAAATCGCTGCGCAACTCCGCTACATCGCCACACAAGAAGGAATCACCATTGACGACGAATCACTTGCGGTGATTGGCAAAAAAGGCGACGGCTCCATGCGCGATTCACAAAGCATTTTCGACCAAGTGATTGCATTTTGCGGACGAACGGTTGAATATGCGCGGGTGAATGAAGCATTGAATCTCATTGACACGGAGTTTTATTTTACATTGGGACGAGCTATACGTGAGCATGATGTGGCAACGATTCTGGACTTCGCCCGCGAAGTTTTTATGCGTGGTTACGACCTGCAAGAGTGTCTGCACGGGTTGGCGGAGCATTTCCGTAATTTGCTGACCGTGCTGGCTACCCAAAGCGCTGCGCTTATTGAGGCTTCTAAGCTCCATCGCGAGCAGTATTTGGCAGAAGCGCAGAAGTTCACCCAAGAAGATGTGCTGCAATATATGACAATCATTATGAACACCGAGCAAGCGCTTCGCTTCGCACCGCAGCCGCGATTGCGCTTTGAGTTTGCACTGGTGCAGATGGCGAAAATGGATTCTGCCGTCCAGCTTTCCGAACTCCTCGCCGAACTCGCCGAGCTAAAAAAAAAAATTGAACGCGGAGAAATAGGCGTTGCCGATATATCTCAACCGATTACTCTGCAACCCGCGCAATCCACAACGACATCTTCCTCAACGCTTCCAACGCCTCAAGTCCGCATCACCACTGACAGGGCGGATATTTCACAAGTGCCGATTGTTCACAGTTCCGAAGGATTTATACCACATAGTGTGGAAAAGTCTGTGGATAAATCGGTAGAAAACCGTGGAAATGTGGAAAACTTTGAGGGAAAAGAAGGTATTCCATCACCGCAGAGGAAAAGTATTAGTGCCGATGAATTGGAACGCTCATGGCACAGCATACTCGCAGCAAGTGAAACCGTAGATGCTGCCGTGAAAGCATACCTCCAGCAACAAGAAATGGTGCAAGTGGAATGCCGCACGGGAGAGCTTGTCTGCACGTGTGAGCAGGATTTTGTTGCCGATAAACTCCTCGAAAAACAGGGGCATATCAGCGAAATTTTTTCGCACGCACTGGGCGGGGAAGTGCGTATAACCGTGCGCGGCGGCTCGAACCAAAAGGCGGTATCACTCTTTGAAGCATTTTCGCCATCATTTGTTCCGTCGTCAAATACCAGTGCTGAGAATAATCAAAGCACACCGGAAGCTGCCGCAAACACAAGGGAAACATCATTGCCCAATGGTGCATCACCCATTAGCGCAATGCCAAATAGCGCAATGCCAAAGGCTGAATTACCCGAACTCGACAAAGCAATCGTCGAACTCTTCGGGGCAGTCTCTGTGCCAATTCGCTAAGAATATGACACGCGGAATGAAAACAACGCTACACAAAAATCCACGAATTTTTCGTAATTTCGGGGCTTGAATCTGCAATGCTTTGTGGTATCATTGTTGAGTATTGCTGTTTTTCACAGATTTAATCATACAACCATGTCCCCGTCTTCCCAGCATATCACGCCTTCTGATTGTACCAATCCTCCACTATTATCCCAAGAATCACCCGCAGGCGAGATACTCCGCGAGTTCCGCGCTAACTTGGACAAACCCCAGTGTAATTGCGGTGTTGTGGGTGTGTTCAATCATCCGCAAGCAGCCGTGATGACCTACTATGCGCTCCACGCCTTACAGCATCGGGGGCAGGAAGCGGCGGGCATCGTGGCGGCACACACCCGCGACGACGGCAAAACACGATTCTCTGCCCACAAAGACGAAGGCTTGGTACTGGAAGTATTTTCCGGTGCAGGAGTCTTGACGGAGCAACTGCGCGGTACGGCGGCTATCGGTCACAATCGTTATTCCACCACCGGAAGCTCAAAAATTGCGAATGTCCAGCCCTTTTGGATAAAATATCGTTTGGGAAATATCGCACTGGCGCACAACGGAAACCTGACCAATACACGTCTGCTCAGGGAGAAATTGCAAAACGACGGCGCTATTTTTCAGACCACCACCGACAGCGAACTTTTCCTGCATCTCATCGCACGAAGCAAGGCAAAGACGGAGTTTGCGCAAATCCATGAATCGCTGCAAACCGCCAAAGGCGCATATTCACTGGTGATTCTGACCGAGCAGGCGCTTTATGCCGCCAGAGACCCGCACGGCTTCCGTCCGCTCTGCATCGGACGCAAGAAAGTGGAAGTGAATGGGAAAGAAGAATACGCCTATTTCGTCGTGTCGGAAACCTGCGCACTCGACATTGTGAGTGCAGAATTTGTGCGGGAAATAGGGCATAACGAAATCATTATGATTGACCGCCATACAATCGAAACGGGCGAAATAAAATCGTTCTCAATTGAAAAAACGACACCGAAATCGTGCCATTGTATTTTTGAGTATATTTATTTTTCCCGTCCTGACAGCCGTATTTTTGGGCATAATGTTGACAAAGTACGCCGCAAGTTGGGCAAGGCATTGGCGGAAGAACATCCTGTCTTGCCCGATAACGATACTGAGCCAGTTCGCGCCATTGGCGTTCCCGACAGTGCGAATACTGCCACTATCGGCTTTGCGCAAAATGCGACCAAAAACGGCGTTCCGACGCGCTACGAAATCGGGCTTATTCGCAGCCACTATGTCGGGCGGACGTTCATTGCGCCGGGGCAAGACCAACGCGAATTCAAGGTAAAAACGAAATTCAACACTGTGCGCGGTGTATTGGAAAACCGCAAAGTGGTCTTGATTGATGATTCCATTGTACGCGGCACTACTTCGCGCTCCATTGTGCGACTTGTCCGCGAGGCAGCACCCCGCGAAGTGCATTTGCGCATTTCATCGCCGCCCGTGACGCATCCTTGTATGTATGGTATGGATTTCCCTGACCGGGAAGAACTCATTGCCAATCAATACCACAGCAACGAGGAGGAAATTGCCAAAGCATTGGAAGCAGATTCGGTGCGGTATTTATCGGTTGAGAAATTGCTGGCTGCCGTTCCGCAAGATGCCGGATACTGCTCGGCGTGCTTTACGGGCAAATACCCCGTAGCAATAGACACGAGCGGCGGAAAACTTTCGACCGAACAAGAGTAAACGAACAAACTATTCTCTATTTATGCACAGAAACATTACCAACGCCATTCGCACCGTCATGGACGAATGGCTTCCGCCAGCAATTCGTGACAGCAAATGGTTCATGTACCCGTTTTTTTGGTATTGGTACAACGGCGATTCGGAAACGATTCGCGCCTACATGGATTTCAAAACACGTATCTGGACAATGACCAAAGACGAGTATGAGCATTTCTACACCGTTCTACGCAAAAAAAGCCGTGCAGCCTCGCGTCCAACCGACCTCAACGATGCGTGTATTGAGTTTATGCTGAAAAACATTGACCCTACGGCAAAAACGGTGCTTGATATTGGCTGCGGTAATGGGTATTTTTTGCGACAAGTTCAGACGCTTGGCAAATACGACCTTCATGCTTGCGACGTGATGCCGCACGTGGACTTGGGTGGAGGAATCACATATCATCAAGGAAATATCGAGGCGCTACCGTTTGAGGACAACGCCTTTGATGTGGTGACGTGTCATCACACGATTGAGCATATACCGAACCTTGCGCCTGCGATTGCCGAGCTGAAGCGCATTAGCCGCAAGCAAGTAATGATTGTTACGCCGCGCCAACGCTATTACTACTACACGCTGGACGAACACGTCAATTTTTTTTCGATGCAAGGCGAATTGGAGCATTTGATTGGCATTGACAAGCACGTGTGCTTGAATTTGGGCGGCGATTGGATGTATATTGGCACGATGGACTAACACGGAGCAAAGACCATGACTATTTCCCGCGAAGAACTTCTCCGGCGCATAAAATCCTGCGTTCTGGAAATCGAGCCGGATGCCGAAATTATTCTGTATGGCTCGCAAGCACGAGGCGATGCACGTGAGGAATCGGATTGGGATTTGCTTGTTTTGGTACAACATCCGATAACACGTGCCGAAATGACGGCACTACAACGCAAAATTCATCGTGAAGTTGAGTATGATGCTGAGGTTTGTTTGTCGCCTCTCGTTCGCTACAAGGAAGTATGGAATACGATGAAAATATCGCCCTTTTATCAAAATGTGATGAGTGAGGGGGTATTTCTGTGAAGAGCAAGCAAGGTGACAAGACACGTCAGGATTTAGTATTATATCGCAGAGAGCGAGCGCAAGAGACATTTTTGGAAGCAAGTGATTTAGCACAGTCACAACGCTGGAACGGTTGTGTAAATCGTCTCTATTACGCTTGCTTCTATGCGGTATCTGCGTATCTGTTAGCGATTGGCAAAACCTCTAAAACGCACTCCGGCACAAAATCTGCCTTTCATGCAGCAATGGTAAAAACAGGTTTGCTATCCGATAGTCTGGGTGATCTCTACAACCAACTCTTTGATAATCGTTTTGAAGGTGATTACGAAGACTTTGTCCAGTTTGATAGCGAAACAGTTTTACCGCTTTTGGCTCAAGCAAACGATTTCATCAATGCTCTCAACGAAATTACCGAAAACGCACTTCTTCAACTTCCTCCCGAAACCCCATGAAACTCGACTACAACGCCCCCGTCGTTCTGACCTTCGCCCTGCTTTCTGCTGCTGTCATGGTAGCAAGTAATTCCACCGGCGGTACAGTCGGGCAATACTTTTTCTCGACGCAGCCCGGCTTGTCGTGGACTGACCCGACAACGTATTTGCGGCTTTTCTCGCATATCTTTGGTCATGCGAATTGGGAACACCTTTTCGGCAACTTCTCCATTATTTTGCTCATCGGTCCACTACTAGAAGAAAAATATGGCTCGCAGACGATGTTGATAATGATTCTCGTAACAGCACTCATCACCTCATTGCTCAATAATTTTTTCTTCACAACCGGGCTTATGGGCGCAAGCGGTATCGTTTTTATGATGATTCTGCTCAGTTCTTTTGCGAATCTGAAGCAAGGGCATATTCCGTTGACGTTTGTGATAATCGTGGTGCTGTATTTAGGGCGTGAGGTCTATGGAGCGCTTAAAATGGACAACATCTCCCAATTTGCACATATCTTGGGCGGTATTTGCGGAAGTATCTTCGGCTTTGCACAAAAGGATTTAGGCGCTATTCGCGGTACGTCCGCAAAATCCGTATCTGCGCCGACCACTCCTAATGACCCCTTTGCACTGTAATTTTTCAGTGTCCCAATATTTGTGTCCGACAATGGAAAACCTATCCGATACTGTATCCGTACAAGCGTTTCTCTCCCCAAACGAAGCCCGCGTTTTGGGCGCTCTTGTGGAAAAAGAAATCACCACGCCGGACTATTACCCGATGACGCTGAACGCGCTCACGGCGGCGTGTAACCAAAAGTCAAATCGTGACCCTGTTCTGAGCCTGAGTGAAAATGATGTTGTGCAAGCATTTGACGAAGCCCGTAAAAAGGCGCTTGCCAGAATGGTAGAAGTCGGTGCTTCGCGTGTGCCGAAGTATCGCCACCGATTCGCCGAAACGTTGCAACTAACATTGCCGCAGCTTGCGATTCTCTGTGAGCTTCTTCTACGAGGCGCTCAAACACTGGGCGAACTCAGAAGTCGCGCCGAGCGAATGCATACTTTCGCATCGCTGACGGAAGTGGAAGCAGTTATCGCAGAGTTATCGTCGGCGGAACATCCTACTACTGCCGTTGCCGGAACACCGCTTGTGGTGCGCCTTCCACGGCAAGCCGGACAGAAAGAGGCTCGCTACACACATTTGCTTTGTGGCATTCCTACGGCTCAAGAGCCGTTTGTTTCTGTTGCTCCGGCGACCAATATTGATGCAGAACGTTTGACTGCGCTGGAAGAGGAAGTTTCTGCGCTGAAGCAGGAATTATCGGCTCTGCGCGAAGATTTTTACGCTTTGAAGCGTCAATTAGAATAATTATTCACTATCACTCCCAAAACACCAGTTTGTATGCCAAATCGCATGACCCAAATGGTAGAGCGGTTGAACCGCTTTTCGCCGGCACTACGCTATTTTCTTCTGAGTAAAAGTTTCGGGCGCGTTGTACCGTTTTTTGGTACGGCAGGAATTCGTATTGAGGAATTATCGCATAGTCAAGTGGTGATGACGCTTCAGAACCGCCGCAAGGTGCAGAATCACATTCACTCCGTCCACGCTGCCGCTATGACGCTTTTGGCGGAATCGGCAACCGGAATTTTGATGGGCATGAACGTCCCCGATGATAAGTATATGGTGATTAAATCACTCCATGTTGACTTTCAGAAAAAAGCGAGTGGGGCGATGAAAGCCGTTGCTACGCTCAATCCCGAACAAGTTCGCTCGGCACAAAACGATGCGGAAGGCGAAATTCTCGTTTCAGTGAGCGTGAGCGACGCAAGTGGTAATGATCCTGTTGCGTGCCAAATGCTGTGGGCGTGGAAACCCAAACGTAGCTAGATATTTGGATGCACGACGGTATTTTTGTACAGATTTTATCCCTTTTGAATTCATATCACAATATGTACAAACCTCAGATGAAAAATATAATCTTGCTTTTGGTATGGATGCTAGGATTTCCTTTTGCAACGCAAGCCCAAAAGAAGCCGATGCAGAGCGAGAAGCTCTCCGAGAGAATTATTGCTGCAAAGGTTCTCTATGCTGACGGGCGATTTGTCGAAGCTATTACGCTCCTAGATTCTGTTGTTGCTGTTAAGCCGTTGTCCGATGCTTGTTATACGCTTGGTTTGTGCTACCAAGCGACATTAGATTTCAAAAGAGCAATTCCTGCGCTAACGCTTTCTTTGCGCCTTGATTCGACGGCACTGCCTACTTACCGGGCTTTGGGGCAGTGTTATCGAACGTTAGGGCTGCCCGTCGATGCAAAAAATATTTACCAACGTGCTTTGTTGCTTGATTCGGTCAATGTAGCAGTTTTGAATGCTTACGCTGCGCTTTTATACGAACAAGAACAATATTCCGAGGCAGTAGATTGTTATGAAACGTTAGCACAGATGTATCCCGAAAATTCTTTTATCCACGCCCAGATAGCGCGTTGTTACTTGAAATTGCCGGAGAGAGCGGATACACCAGCAAGCGCGACCCTTCATTACTCATGGGCTTTGCGCGGGGATTCGGCAAATGTTCCGCTCACGATTGAATATGCGCAGTTTCTTATGGGCAAAAACACGCGTAATTCCTTGAACGGGGCGCTTGTCTATCTTAATAACGTTTTGCAGTATGCGCCTAATAATCCGGCTATTTACAAGGAAAAAGGGAAAGTGTATATCCGCCTGAATGATCACCGTCAGTCTGTGGAAGCCTTCCAACGGTGCTTAGCACTCAAGGATTCGTCCGATTTTATTCTGCGTGAGTTGGGGATTAGTTATTTTCGTTTGAAACAGTTTGATTCAGCAGAAATATTTCTTGCAAAAGCGAACCCGCCTGAGAACTTAGAACCCGGAATAATTGACACGCGCGGGGCATCATTTCTCGGCATTTTGACACTCCCCATGCCTGAAGGCAGGGGATTCTTGGGCTACCCAGCTAACGCCGTTGTATATCTCCCAAGCTAACACGGTCTGCCCGACCGCTTGGCTGCTGTTAGGC
>JANYDO010000564.1 GCA_025363605.1 Candidatus Kapaibacterium sp. | reverse complement strand
AATAACGATTTACGCTTAACTTAATGACATTGGTCCTAAAATTTCAGTGTCTGCAAGAGTTGCCGATAACTCGTAAATATACGAAAGCTTTGTCGTACCTCTTGTATTGTTCACAATTTTCCTGTCGTCCTTGTTGTATTGCTCTTGATTTTTTGTCGTACTCGGTATTGTGGTGCTACCACTTCAGTTAAAAAATGCACTTTCTCTTAAAATTCTTTTCGGGAGAAAGAAAATGCCGACAACAAGAAAAATAGCACACCATACGCTAGTGAATTGTAGTAGGGAACAGTGTTGGTGACGGTTTTTTCTTGAACGATATTGCTGGTGATTTGTGCCATATCTGCCACTTGTGGGGTTAAGTGATACACCGCCGAAATGAGTGTCCGCCAGAGATCGCTTGTAACGGATTGGAAGAGCAGTTCTTCGCGGCTGAAAAGAAGCGGGCTAACGGTATAGACAATCAAGAAGCAAATCACCATGCCGCTCACTGCCGAGCGCGATTGAATCCCAACATAGACCAAAATTCCGTACAATCCCCAAAATGTGAGGATGAGCGGGAAGAAGGAAAACATATACCCGCTTGTCCATACGCCTGTTGCAATGGCAATAATAAGCCACGAACCCAGCATAAAATAGAGTGTCAGCACGACTACCACTGCAAAACCGCCCAGTACCTTGCCCATAAGCAACATCGTGCGTGAAAGAGGCTTCGAGAGAAGCAAGTCAATTACGCCTTTGGTCATCATATTTGGCACAAGGTCGGATGTGATGATGATTGCCAGAATGAGCGCGGCATTAAAAAATGCAAAACTGAGACCGGATTGAAGCGAGCGCAATTTTTCGCGGAGTGCCACACCAAGCGGGTCGTCTGCTGTCGGCTGGAGATTGTGAATTTGCTCCTGAAAGCCGGAGCTGGAGCAGTATGCCAGCAAAATGAGCAATCCTGCGGTGGAAATAAAGAAAAACACCAAAAAGACTTTCTTGGAAAGTGCTTCGAGGAATGTTTCTCGAATAAGGGCATAAATTTTAATCATAATAGCTGAGGTTTCTTGGGGTTGATATGTATGAATCTTAAACGTTTCTACCATGGTACACAACAAAAATCTTTTCTTAGTGGCACAGACATTCTTGTCTGTGAGGTTTGAAGCGCTGTTCAAGGATTCACAGACAAGAATGTCTGTGCCACCGAAGCTAGGTTCAGGCTGATTATGAAATTTTGTCGTGTACTAAACGTTTCTACACAAATTTCTTATGCCTGAATTTCTACTTACTTTGCCGGAGCGAGATGCTCTTGCTTCTCACTCATCAGTGAAATAAAGATTTCTTCGAGTGTACTTTTCTTGGGCGAAAGTGTGCTGATGAGGCAACCATTTTGGCGGAGTGCGTCGAGGGCTGCGTTGAGCGCCTCCGGCGTGGTGGCGTTGAGTTCGATTTCACGGGTTTCGGCGTTGTAATGCACAATTCCGGCAAGGTTATTCGGCGGTGTACCGCTTGAGAGGGTGATGATGTAAAGGTCGTGTGCCTGTGTGAGTTCGTGTGTGCTGCCTGCTTTGACGACAACGCCTTTGCGCAAAATCGCTACGCGGTCGGTGATAAGTTCTACTTCCGAGAGCAGGTGCGAATTAACGAAAATTGTTGTGCCTTCGCTTTTGAGCACTTCGAGAATCTCGCGTATTTCCATGCGTCCCACGGGGTCAATACCATCGGTGGGTTCGTCCAGAAAAAGAAGATGCGGACGGTTCAGAAGCGCTTGCGCCAAGCCAATACGCTGCATCATACCTTTGGAATAGCGTTGAATCTTGAGTTTGCGCCAATCGGTCATATTGACAAATTCCAAGACTTCATCAATTCTTTTTTGCAAGGTTTTGCCGGACATTCCGCCCAGATTGCCATAAAATTCCAGCATCTGCTGACCGTTCAGATACAGCGGGAAGCGGTGGTTTTCAGGCAAATAGCCAATCATCTCTTTTGCTTTGAGCGAAGAAATATCTTGCCCCAGAATGTGGCACGTACCGCTTGTGGGTGCGATAATGCCTAGCATGAGCTTTATCATCGTGGTCTTGCCTGCACCATTGGGACCCAAAAGACCGAAGATTTCGCCTTGCTTTACGTCCAAATCAATGGGTTTGAGCGCTTCGATGAGCTGTTTGTTGTTTTTGAAGGTCTTCGATAGACCGCGTATTTCGATGCAATTTTCCATGCGTGAAGTTGGGGAAGTAAGAAATTTTGAATGTTGAGTTTTGAGTTTTGAATGGTATGATTGTCACGAAGAAGATAGATTTGGCAGGGCTTCGATATACTTATCCTTGCGCCTTTTCTTCCTGCTTTGCCCGATTCCAGAGTGCGTCCATTTCTGCGAGATTCATGGAATCAAGGTTTTGTCCTGTTTCGCGGGCAAGTTCTTCGAGACGGCGGAAACGTTTCATAAATTTGACATTGGCGTTTTGAAGCGACTGCTCGGCGTTCAGCCCCGCAAAGCGTGAGGCGTTGACAAGGGAAAAAAGCACATCGCCAAACTCTTCTTCGATTGCGGCTTTGTCGTTTTCAAGGCGAGCGACGCGGAATTCGGCTAATTCTTCCTCGACTTTGTTCCACACGTCTTCGTCATTATCCCAATCGAAGCCGACTGCGGCTACTTTTTCCTGAATTCGATGCGCTCTCAGAAGTGCCGGAAGGTGCTTCGGAACGCCTTCCAAGACAGAAGTACGCCCTTCTTTCATTTTGATTTGTTCCCACGTGCGCTTGACCGCATCAGGCGAATCGGCGCTTGCGTCGGCAAAGACATGTGGATGCCGCGTCACGAGTTTTTTGAATTCGCGCTCAATAATTTTCTTCAGCGAAAATCCCTCGCCTTCCTCGGCAATGACAGCGTTCATCACTACGTGCAAAAGAATATCGCCTAACTCTTTGCCCAGTTCCAGCATATCTCCGGCTTCTGCTGCATCAATCGTTTCATAGACTTCTTCTAGCAGGAGCGGCATGAGCGTTGTGTGCGTCTGCTTTCTGTCCCAAGGACATTCCTTCCTGAGAACGCGCACGAGTTCCGCGAAAGCACGAAACTGCTCGATTTCGTCATGTGGCGGGAGGATTGCGGGAACAGGAACCATAAAATGCTTTTGAAAAAGTGTGTGATTTGGGGCTGCGAATGAAAAAAATGTGAGGATGAACGTGAATCATTGCGTTTTTCTTGACACAATGTACAAATTTTTCGGAATCTTCTTTATCGTCCGAATCCGCGCTATCTGTGTCCCTGTGGCAATGATAGACGTACAAGAATTGAAAAATTTTATCATTTCCTAAAATACGATTTGGAAATTTTCCATTCAAGAGATATTTTTGTAGGCTATGCACAATTTTTATCGTGTGACGGGTATCACATTATTAGAAGTTGTCATGGAGTCTCAGCCATAGACGAAACCAACTCAATATCGTTTAACAGTTTAATGTAGGCATAACCGTGACACCGTACACGAAATCTACGAAATCCGCAACCGAAGCAATCATCGAGCATAAATGGCTCGTGGTAGATGCTGCCGGACAAAATATTGGTCGCCTCGCAGCGCAAGTAGCGACGCTACTGCGCGGTAAGCACAAGGCATATTACACACCGCACGCAGATTGCGGCGATTATGTGATTGTCATCAATGCCAATCAAGCCACCATGGCACCTAAGCGTGCCGAGAAAAAAGAATACTATCGCAACACGTTATACCCGGGTGGAGCTCGCTTCAAAAGCTACAAAGATGTGAAGAAGACCAATCCGGCGTTTGCTATCGAACACGCCGTGCGCGGTATGCTTCCGAAAACGTCGCTCGGCGACAAACTCGTGAAGAAATTGCGCGTCGTCAACGGCGCAGAGCATGAGCACGCTGCACAGCAGCCTGTGGCATATCCTCTGCCGTACAACTTCAAATCGTAACGGATTTTCCACTTCTTTTTTCTCAACGAATCAATGTCAGCAACAGTAGTCTATTCAGCAACCGGCAAGCGTAAAAACGCTATTGCAAAGGTGCGCCTCAAACCCGGCAACGGTAAAGTCGTGATTAACGGCAAAGAGTCGCTCGAAACATACCTCGCTTCTGAGTTCCAGCGCATGGACGTTCTGAAGCCGCTTTCCGTCACCGGTACTATCGGTACATTCGATGTTCAGATTGACGCACTCGGCGGCGGCAAAAGCGGTCAAGCAGGCGCAATGCGTCTCGGTATCGCTCGTGCGCTTGTGACGTACAACGAAGAACTTCGCCCCACGCTCCGTATCGCCGAACTCCTTACGCGCGATCCGCGTATGGTCGAGCGTAAAAAATACGGTCGCAAAAAAGCCCGCAAGCGCTTCCAGTTCTCCAAGCGTTAATCTACGCCGGGGAGCATTGCTCCGAAACACGCAGTATTGCTTCGTCGGCTGTAAGGTTTTGCTTACAGCCGACGTTGCATATCTATCTCATTTTCACATCATTCATGTGTCGGGATTATCCCGTGTGTGGCAGATTGCTTCGCAAATACAGTGGGTTCGTGTTTTGAATTTCAAAACTCACCACTCGCCTTTGCTTTCTCTCCTGCTTACGGTAGATAAGATGAACGACGCAGAAGTTTTAACACACCCTTTTTGAGCGTGACGATTTCAAAACGCACTGCTCAGATTTATTTGGAGTTTTTTCATGCCTAAAGCAAGTATCGAGCAATTGCTCGAAGCCGGCGCACACTTCGGACACCTTACGCGCCGTTGGAACCCGCAAATGCGGAACTTTATTTTTGCCGAGCGTAATGGTATTCACGTCATTGACCTCCGCAAAACACAACTTCTGGTGGACGTAGCGCACGATGCAGCCCAAGAAGTTGCCAGCCGTGGCGGACGCTTTATGTTCGTCGGCACAAAGAAGCAAGCAAAAGAAGTTATCGCCCGCGAAGCCCGCCGGTGCGGTGCATACTTTGCTGCTGACCGTTGGTTGGGTGGTATGCTCACCAATTTTGCAACCATTCGCAAATCTATCCGCCGCATGGAAGCCATTGAGAAAATGGAATCCGACGGCACGTTTGAGAAATTGAAGAAAAAAGAACGCCTTGTTCTCTCGCGTGAGAAAGAAAAGCTCGACCGCATTCTTGGCGGTATCCGGGATATGTCTCGTCTTCCGAGCGCAATGTTTATTGTGGACATCAAAAAAGAGCATATTGCTATTGATGAAGCGCACAAACTCGGTATTCCAATTTTCGCTATCGTGGATACGAACTGCGACCCGAACACTGTGGATTACCCGATTCCTGCAAATGATGACTCCGTTCGCACGGTTGAACTCATTACAAAAATCATGGCTGATGCGGTATTGGAAGGCAAAGAATACGCGAAAATCAATAACCTTGACACCGGTGCAGACGACAAAGACGCTTTTGCAGACGACCAAGATGACAGCAAATCACGCCGTCGCCCCCGCAAACGCGGTCCGCGCACCGAAGTAAATACCAATGACACCAGCGCCGAAGCTGTAAGCGAGTCCGTTCCGGCAGAAGCAAGCGCTGAATAAGTAAACGCTAAATAAGCAATAGCTAAATAAGCAATTACTTGAGTCAGCAATAGAACAACAGAAATTACTTATCACTTATCAACTTTTTCAACGAAATACATCATGGCTGTAACGCTTGATATGGTCAAGAACTTGCGCGAAACAACCGGCGCAGGCATGGCAGATTGCAAAAAAGCGCTCGATGAGTCGCAAGGCGATATGGAAGGCGCAATCGAGTATCTCCGCAAACGCGGTGCTGCTTCTGCGGCAAAACGCTCTGACCGCACGACCAACGAAGGTCTTATCATTACCAAAACTTCCGCCGATGGCAAAATCGGTGCTATCGTCGAGATTAACTGCGAAACGGACTTCGTTGCTCGCAACGAAGAATTCGTGAACTTTGTCACGACAGTTGTGGATACGATTTTGACCAAAAATCCCGCAAATGAAGAAGCATTGCTCTCGGCAGACATCGGTGGCAAGAAACTCGGCGATTTGATGAATGAAATGCTTGCAAAATTCAGCGAGCGTATTATTCTCAAGCGCTATGAGCGCCTCGAAGCTACGGGTACCGGTTTCATCATGGATTACATCCACACCGGTAATAAACTGGGTGTTTTGCTCGAACTCACTGCTGCTCCGGCAAGCGACAGCGCCCGCGCTAATATGCGCGATATTGCGATGCAAATCGCCGCTATGAGTCCGCGCTTTGCACGCCGCGACGAGGTAGACAACACCACGCTTGCCAAAGAGAAAGAAATCTATACCGAGCAGGCGATTCAACAAGGTAAAAAGCCTGAAATCGCTCAAAAGGTTGCCGAAGGGCGCGTCGAGAAATTCTACCAAGAATTCTGTCTCGTCGAGCAAACCTTCGTCAAGGACTCCGGCAAAACCGTTGCTGATGTTCTGAAAGAAATCGGTAACGGCACGGACGCAGTACGCTTCCGGCGCTATTTCTTGGGCGAGTTGGGTGAAAACGTTGCTTCTGAAAACGTTGCCAATAACTAAGACAATAAAAATGGCTCAAAACATTAGGTTTTGAGCCATTTTTCTGTGTATCTTGCCCTTTGCCACGAGTGTTCATTTTTCACCTCCAACTTCCCAACATCCGATGAAACCACACTACAAACGCATTTTGCTGAAACTGAGCGGTGAATCGCTCTTAGGCTCACAGCAGTACGGTATTGACTCAAGCATCCTGAGCTATGTAGCCGAAGAAGTAAAGGTGATTCACGACTTAGGCGTAGAAGTCGCGTTGGTGATAGGTGGAGGAAACATTTATCGGGGTATCAATGCCGAACAGCAAGGCATTGACCGTGTTTCGGGCGACTATATGGGAATGTTGGCGACGGTTATCAATTCCATCGCACTCCAGAACGCTCTCGAATTGCGTGGCGTACCGACACGTCTGCAAACTGCTATCACGATGTCGCAGATTGCCGAGCCGTTTATTCGCCGCCGTGCCGTGCGGCATCTGGAAAAGGGGCGAGTGATTATTTTCGGTGCAGGTACGGGAAATCCCTATTTTACGACCGATACCAGTGCTTCTCTTCGTGCGACGGAGATTAATGCCGATGTCATCATTAAAGGGACGCGAGTGGACGGGGTATATGACTCCGACCCCGAAAAGAACCCTGATGCCAAGCGCTTCGATACAGTAACGTTTCGTTATGCACTGGAAAATAATTTGCGGGTGATGGATATGACCGCTTTCACGCTCGCGCAGGAAAATAATGTTCCGATTATCGTGTACGATATGGCGACCGAAGGCAATTTGAAGCGCCTCGTGATGGGCGAGAAGATTGGTACGAAAATTACGAATTAGGAATGACGATGAACTCTCGTAAAAATGGCTTTTAGCAGCATGAACAGACAAGAGTGTCTGTTCCACCAAGACCAGAGACCATCAGAAATTTTCGTAGCGCAGACACTCTTGTCTGCGTCTTTTGTGCAAAAGTCTTAGACGAATTACGAACGGGAATAGGCACTGTATTACAGGTGTGCGTGGGCTATGTGTGTGCTTCACGCTGTATTGGAAGATGAATTCAAACCTCAACATTCAAACCTCAACATTCAAAAAAGTTATGCCCATACAAGATGTTGTCAATAAATCGCAAGCGGCAATGAAAAAAACGCTTGACCACTTGCAACAAGATTTCTCCAAAGTCCGTACCGGACGCGCTAGCGCAGCCATTCTCGACCCTGTGCGCGTGGATTACTACGGCTCACCGATGCCGATAAGTCAAGTTGCTTCGATGGCTGTACCTGACCCGCGCACGATTGTTGTGCAGCCCTTCGAGAAAGCAATGCTGACACCGATTGAAAAAGCTATTCGGGAAGCAGATTTGGGCTTGAATCCGTCCAATGATGGAAATGTCGTGCGGGTGCCGATTCCGATGCTCACCGAAGAGCGCCGCAAAGACATTGTAAAAACCTGCAAAAAGTTTGCTGAAGATGCCCGCATTGCTATTCGCAATATCCGCCGCGACCACAATGAAATGCTCAAAAAAATCGAAAAAGATGAGCATCTTTCCGAAGATGAGCGCAAACGCGGCGAAGGGGAAATTCAAAAAACGACTGACCGCTTCATTAAAAATGTGGATGAAATGACCGAAGCGAAAGAAAAAGAAGTCATGGCAGTATAATGTCATTACCACTTATGCCATAGGAAACAGAAAATTTTGCCCTGTCAAAACACAAAGCGCCGCTTGAAATCAAGTTTTCAAGCGGCGCTTTTGTTTTCATCGGTTTTGAAAATTACCGTACCGTTACCGTGCGAGTCGTTGTGAAAATATTTTCCAAACTATTGTCTGTTACAACGCCCACGCTGAGTACGATTGCCGTACCCTTCGCTGCTGTCGCCGGAATCGTGTACGGAATAACCTGTACGGTTGCGATAGACGATGCTGCGATGGTAACGGGTGTGCTAGAAGCAAGTGTTCGTACCGCCGAGCCAACAGTTGAATAAATCTTGATTTCCTTGATAGAGCCTTCAAATGTGCGCGTCGTTACGTTTGCGTTGATAGCAGTGCCGGGAGTACCGCCCGTGGCTGAGATAGTAAATGCGTCTATCAGCGCAGCGTAGCCTTTTACCGTAACCGGCAGGTCAGAAAGCACATTGCTTTCTTTGTAGCACGCTGTCAGCATCACCGAGGCGCAGGCGCACACGAGCGCACTGACGAGAAGCGGTTTGAAATATCGTTGCATAATGGATTGAGAATATTCAGGGAAGAATTGGTTAATTAAAGATCGTGCCTCGTATATTGTTATTTCGTGTCGCGCCACATTGGAACGGTGGAGAATTTAATATACTTCTGTACTTGATTCGCATTGCGAGTTCTTTCGGTGGTGGGATAGTCCGAGCGCTGTACCCACTTACCGGCAGCCTCATTATTACCGTTTTGCGGATACACAAGATTGCGGAAGACGTTGGGGTCATGTCCGTAACGGCGCATATCTACCCATGTTTCAGGATTAAGCATTTGTGCCTTGTATTTTTCCGTCATAATATCCTGCAACCGCAATGTTGCCGCTGATGGAACACGATTTACATAGCGCGTAATAGCAGTGTCAGCCACCCCCATACGGGTCATGTTTGAGCGAATACCCTGAATAGTTGCCGTGCGAACTGCCTCCGATGTTCCGGCGGAAGTCGTCGTGCCACCACCTGCAATAAATCCTGCTTCTGCTTCGATGAACTTTTGTTCGGCATAAGTGAACATCAGAATTGGTGAGGACGCAGTAGCGAAAAAGGTAAATTCATTCAACTGTGCATTGTTCCCTTGTGCAGTCACCTGGCCGACACCGTTCATTACACCCACCAGCGTTGCCGCCGTAACGGGCTGCACAACGCGCAAGGGGCGAGCAATCAAAGTTAGGCGAGGATCGTCTGCCATAAGTTTCACGGTGTAGTCTGACCACATCATTGATAAGTTGCCTGTATTATTTGCAAGCGCCACTCCGCTATGCCACGGGTTCAGATTGCGGGTATTGTAACTCAACAAGAAATCGTCGTCGTTGCTTGTCATCGCTGTTCCTGCGAGTGCCTGAATAGCTTTGTTCGCAGCAGTGGAAGGATTTTTTGCGGAAAGATGGATTGCATAGCGGGCTTTGAGTGCTGTTGCAAAGCGTAACCAGCGTGTGAGATTCCCGCTATACATGATGTCGTCACTAGCGGAGGGTACAAACAGCGAGGCAGTTGCAGGCTTTTGCAGCTCCACAATAGCTTCATCCAACAGGCGATTTATTTCGCTATAGATTGTTTCCTGTGAATCATAGTCCGGCGTAAGATTAGCGCTACCCGTCAGTGCTTGTTTCCACGGCACTGCTTCAAACGAATCGGTGAGCAAGCCCAAGTTCAATGCTTGCATTGTTTTTCCTATGCCGACGTATGCAGGAGATGTGCGCGTTTGGGCAAGAGTCACCATGCGCGTCGAAACTTGCAAGCCGCTCAAGTATATTGTTGACCACGCACTTTCAAGCGAAGATGGGTCTTGTGAATCAATAAGACCTGCGCCAATATCTGCCATTTGCTGAGTCCAGCGCGAGGTGGTGTATGCCATAAGGTAGTGCGTTTGGCTGGCGTTGTAAATAACTGTCGGGAGCAAGGTAGAAAGCGGTACTTGGTCTTCCGAGACCCGCGAAGGGTTCTTGTTGACATCGCCGCCCACGTAGCTTTCGCAACTTGTGAACGCTGCCGATGCACAGAGCATCACAGCGAACAGTAACAGTGCGTTTTTCAAAAATCGTTTCATAGTGGATGAAGAATGTATTGTTGAGATAACAAAGTTAGAAAACGCCGAATGAGGCGGATTAGAAGCCGAGATTAAAGCCAAGTGTAAAAGAGCGGAGCGCTGGCGTATTGCGCCCGACAAGTCCGTAAATGTTTGTACCGGAGCCGTATGCCAGTGCATCCGGGTCGTATCCACGGAAAGGAGTATTCAGCCACAGGTTATTGCCCGCAAGCGTGATACCAACGCTTTTTAGCACAGATCCTTCCAGAAGTGTCTTTGGCAAGGAGTACGATAGCGATACATTTCTCAGGCGAATCCACGATGCATCTTGAATGTTAAAGAATTTGGTGCTGTTTGCACTTCCGCGCCAAAACGTCGTCGGGTCAAGATAGCCCGGGACAGTATTGGGTGAGCCGTCCGGTGCTACGCCATCGAACAGAACTTGTTTGTAGCGTACTTCCGTAAAGCCTGTTACGCCGTTGCGATAGCCGTTGCGCTCTGCCATGTCCACTGCTACGCCCCCAATGCGCCATTCGAGGAAGAACGAGAGTGATAAACCATTCCACGAGAACGTATTGGTCAAGCCAAGCTGTGCATCAGGGAAGGCATTGCCGACCTGCACGAGCGAATCACCGCGTAAAATCGGCAATCCGGTCGTTTGGTTAATAATGAGCTTACCGGCACTGTTCCGCGTGAAGTCATAGCCCCAGAGATCGCCCACAGCGCCACCAAGAATCGCACGATTTGCAACTACACCAGCCGGATCTGTACCAAAGGCAATTTCATCAATACCTGTCGGCATAGCAGTAATGCGGCTGCGCGTCCGCGAGAAATTTACCGTCGCATTCCATGAAAACTCCGGCGATTCGACAATTATGCCGCGCACGAGGGCTTCAATAGTATTGCTCTCAATACGTCCGCCGTTTTGGGTGAAGGTCGAGTAGCCGGTAGCATTACTCACAGGAATTGCGAAGACCTGTCCGTCACTGGTCTGCGTGGAGTAGGTCAGGTCAAGCGAGAGGCGGTCATTGAAAAAGCGGAAATCACCACCGATATCAAAGCCAGTAGTGCGCTCGGGTTGCAAAGAAAGTGCACCTGCACTCGGATCAACACGGAAGCCGGAGACCGAACCGAACGGGAATCCGGGCGCTGACTGATAGTATTCACCAACGCTGTACGGTTTGACATCTTTACCCACTTGCGCCCACGAAACGCGGAGTTTCGCCAAGTTGAGAATATCAGGTGAAACAGCATCCTTGAGTAGTTCTGAGAATACGAAACTGAGGCTTGCCGAAGGGTAGAAGAATGAACGGCTTGCCGCCGGAAGTGTCGAAGAAATATCATTTCGTCCGCTCAGGTTGAGGAAGAGCAAATCGCGCCAGCTCAATTCCGCATTGGCAAAAAAGCCTACGATGCGGCGGCGTGTCTGGTCGCGTCCGGCAAAGAAATTGGCGGCGTTGGACAAATCATAGAAGCCCGGAATAGCAAAGCGCTCACCGCGTGAGCTAAGATAATCGTTGTAAATGTCCGTGATGGCATTGCCAAGAATCACTTGCCCTTTCAGGTCTTCGCTAAAGTCCGTCCGCGCTGTGACGAGAAAGTTTGAGTTGATTTCCCGCGAATTTAAGCGCTCTTCGGTGACAAAGCCGCCCACTTGCGTTCCTACGTCCAGATTGCTTGGCACATAGCCCGTGCGAGAGTCGCTGTATGTATCTATGGTGAGCTGGTAACGCACAGACAGCCACGATGCAGGCTCGTAGTTGAAACCTATATCGCCGATAAGACGATTAACGTTGTCATTGTACCGAGAATTTTTTGCAAACCAAAGCGGCTGGTCAACGATACCGGCTGTATAATTCTTGGGTGAACCGTCAGGGAATTCAAAATCGCGGATATTGAACGACGGCGACCAGTACGAAAGCGAACTAAAGATAGATTTGTCGCCGCCTCTGGGTTTCGAGCCGCCGGAGTTGGTAAAATTGATAGACGCATTGACTGATAATACATCCGACACATTGACTTTGCCCTTCAACGCGGCGGTCGTGCGGGCGAAGTCCGAAAAAGGCACAATACCTTTTTGGTCGAACCGCGAAAGCGATGTGTAGAACGTGGCGACGTTATTTCCGCCCGATACACTCAGGTTCGTTGTCAGGCGGTTACCTGTTTCAAAAATTGCATTCGGGTCGTAGATGGCTTCTCCCGTCATGGAGCGTGGCGGACCATTAGATTGAAAAGCACTGCCGGAATACGGGTCGCGCGTAATCCCTGTCGAACCCTGTCCGTATTGGGTTTGGTAACGGGGAGTTTTAGCAACATTATCGAAACCGCCGGAAGTGCTGAAATTAATAACGATTTGCCCGGATTTGCCGCGTTTGGTAGAAATGACAATCGCACCGTTAGCTGCACGTAAGCCGTAGAGCGCCGTTGCAGCCGGACCTTTCAGGACGTTGATAGATTCAATATCGTCAGGGTTTATGTCACCTACGCGGTTGGTAAAGCCGAATTGCTCTCCTGAGCCGAGTGAGTTCGTGCCAGCGCTCGGAAGCGGATTGCCGGACTGGGTGGCATTGCTAATCGGAATACCGTCAATAATGAAAAGCGGCTGATTGTCAGCACCCGGAGCAAGCGAGGTCACACCACGAATGATGATATTCGCGCCTGCACCCGGCGAGCCGCCGCCACCCGTGATGGTAACGCCTGCCACACGCCCTTGCAGCGCAGAGACGACGTTTGGCTGGTTTGCGCTTTGGATTTCTTTTGACGAAACCTGCTGTACAGCATAGCCGAGAGCTTTTTTCTCGCGCTCAATACCGAAAGATGTAACAACAACTTCATCGAGCAATTTTGTGTCAACTTTCATTTTTACATCAATTACATCGCGCCCTGCAAGCGCAATTTCTTGCGATGTATAACCGACCGAACTGAATACAAGTGCCGATGCGCCTTCGGGAATGACGATTTTGTAGTCACCCTTACCGTCCGTGAACGCCCCTGCTTTTGTGCCTTTGACGATAATGCGCACCCCGCGAAGCGGTGCGCCGTCGTCAGCCGAAGTGATGCGACCTGTAACGGTCTTTTGCGCAAACGCCGTAAGGCTTGAGAGCACAAACACCACCAATGCTAAACCGAGAAACAATCGTTTCATCTGCGATACCCTTTGAATAATTGATGAAAAGTGAGTTGAGAAGAATCGTATGGAAGGAGAGAGAGGTTATGTACACAAGAATTTATGGACGGAAATTAGTGCGAAATCTGCACAGATGCAAAGAAATTTCAGGAAGCGAGAAGATAAGAAGCCTGAGATAAGACCTTGCCTGTATGCTCAATGCATTTTTCCACTTGCTTGGCACAGTAAAGTTTCGTCTTTACAGCATTGAGCAGCGTCAAATTAGTCTTTCTTGCGACCAAAGTAATTTTACTTTGGGTGTTTCACTTACGGCTGGATTCAAATCGTTGATGGTCATGGGGTATATTTCCCACCTGCCGAAACTCGCATCTCAACGGCGTTTTGTGTGCTAAAAGGGGCTACTTGAGACCACCACAAAGCAGAATCTCCCGGCGATAGGGTTGTGGAGCGATTGCTATCAATCAATAGAGTTTATCTAACTTAGCGCTTTGTCATTCCCGAGAAGGCGGGAATCCAGCATCACAACAGAGGTTCTGCCGAATATTCGGCGTGCTTTGCACAATAATATCTCTCTGGATACCCGCCTTCGCGGGTGTGACAGCCATATTTACACTAACTTTGATAATGTCTATTCTTTATGACCAGTCTCCGAAAAAGTAACCCACAAAGAAAAAGCCCGGTTCTAAATGATTTCAGTTGGAAAAGAGTTACCTTGCATGAAAAAAGTATGCTCAGTCCAGAACAGTTTTTCTCGCAGATGCTTCAATTAGAAGCACCATTTACGCTGAACCGTGTAGAAACCGTGATGAGCGGCAGC
>JANYDO010000470.1 GCA_025363605.1 Candidatus Kapaibacterium sp. | reverse complement strand
ATAGTGAAGGAATTGGCACCATGACGATACTGAATATCAATCACAAGCAAGAGGAACTCATTCAGCGCCTCTTTGAGCAAGTACACGAGCGGTTTCCGCAAATCACTCGTGAGGAAATCGGCGTAAGCCCTGAAGATAAGGAGCATTTGTGGGTGTACATTGATGCTCCCCTTACCGAAGATGAGAGTGTAGAATTGATGAACTATGCGGGCGCACTGACAGCAGATATTTTGCTGGATACAGGGTACTGGATTTCGCTCATGCCTCGTTTTTCAATGGAACACGCTTCATAGCGTCGGCAGCTTCTTCACGGCATCATCTTTGGTCTTGTCAATAATTTTGGCGTAAATGAGCGTGTTTCGCAGTTCGGTATGCCCTAAAAGTTTCGATACTGTCATAATATCCACGCCGTTATTGAGAGCAAGCGTCGCAAAGGTATGACGCGAACTGTGGAAGGACAGGCTCTTTGTCATTCCGGCACGTGCAAACCAGCGTTTGAGATGCTTGTGCAAGTGTTGTTCGCTCAGAAGCCCGAAAACAGGCTCATCGGCTTTACCGCGTTGCACAGCACCAAGAAACGCCAATGCACTTGCTGAAAGTGGCATATATTCTTGCGTGGAAGTCTTTTGCTGCTTGAAAAACATTCTATCGCTCTTAATCTGTCCCCACGTCAGCGCTCGAACATCGGATATACGCAGCCCGGTAAAACAGGCAAACATAAACGCTCGCTTAACTTCCGGTGCATCACAATCCGTAGCGTGAAGCATCTGTAATTCCTCAAATGTCAGGTACTCACGGCGACTTTCCTTTGTTGTTTCCAGTGTAGCGTAAATGCAAGGATTCGTCGCAATAATCTTCCGCTTCACAGCGATATTCAGCGCTGCTTTGATGGTTTCCATGTAGTGCACAAGCGTGTTGTGGGCGACTTTATCTCGCAAGTAGTCCTGAAATGACTCCACCCACGACGAAACAACATTACGAAATGCAATAGGTTTCCCCTGCGTAAAGGCTTTGAGGTGGTAATGCGTGTTTGTCCAGCGCTTCGCTCGTTTCTTTTCCTCAACGCACATGGCAAAAAACTGCATGAAATCAGCACTCATCTTGGAGCGGTCAATCTCGCCGTGTGCTTCGGCTTGAACTTCGAGAACGCGCTTGGCGTGTATCTTTTTCGCTAGTTCAAGTGTTTGGTTATCGGTATCTTTGTTGCCAGTAATGTATAGATGCAGATACTCCTTAACACGCTTTCCGTTTTGGTGTGTGTCAATGTACAGGTGAAACTGCCCATTTTTCAGGGCTTTCTTTCGGAGGACGATATTCGCAGAAGCCGCGAGGATAGATTTTTTCGCCATAGGGGGACGTGCAAGGGACGGAAGAGAAAAAAATTCATCAAAATTTAGGAAAGTAAATTTACCCAAAAGCCGCATAAAATCGCATAGTTTTTTCTTGGCTTTCTCTGAATTTTTCGGGTGTATATTCGAGGTTCGAGTCCTCTCACCCCGACAAAAAAGCCTGCGAGAAATCGCGGGCTTTGTCGTTTTATAGCAGATACTTTGCCGAAGAAAACCCCTTTGAAGTCAAGCCCGAAAAGTCCCCACCAAATCACAAAAAAAATCCCCCACCAAAACCCATTCAGTGAGGGATACCCTGCATCATTGTCGTAAAGCCGGATTTAGTAATTGTCAATCTGCGCGCGTTGGAGTTTGCTGGAGAAATCCACATACACCGATTTCCATTCTGTGAAAATCTCAAACGCCGTCCAGCCGCCTTCGCGGTGTCCGTTGCCCGTACCCTTTACGCCACCGAAAGGCATATGCGCTTCTGCGCCGATGGTCGGAGCGTTAATGTAGGTGATGCCTGCTTCGATGTCACGAATAGCACGGAAAGCACGGTTGACGTCGGAGGTAAACATACTCGACGACAAACCGTACGCGCAATCGTTGATGAGTTCGATAGCGTGCTCAAATGATTCGGCTTTTGTGACCGAGAGTACAGGACCAAAAATTTCCTCACGGAAAATGCGCATATTCGGCGTTACGTCGAGGAAAATGGTCGGCTTCACAAAGCAGCCCATACCGAGTTTCGGACCGTCATCTCGTCCGCCGCCCAGTGCCAATTTTGCGCCTTCTTCACGACCGATTTCGATGTATTTTTCGATTTTTGCCAGTTGACGCTCATTGATGACGGGACCAACTTCCGTATCAGCTTCCAAGCCCGGTCCCAAGCGCAGTTTGGATGCGCGAGTGATGAGTTTGTTTGTAAATTCATCATAAATGTCTTTGTGCAGAATCAGGCGCGATGTCGCTGTGCAGCGTTGCCCCGTTGTGCCGAATGCACCCCAGAGAACACCTTCCAGCGCGAGGTCTTGGTCGCCGTCTTCCATGACCGCAAGGGCATTTTTACCTCCCATTTCGAGTGAGCATTTTTTGTTCATTTCGCCGCATTTTGCAGCAATTTTTTTACCCGTTTCGGTCGAACCCGTAAAGCCAATCAAGCGCACGTCATTATGTTCCACCAGTGCTGCGCCTGCTGCGCCTGCGCCATGAACGACATTGAACACTCCGGCAGGTAAGCCCGCTTCTTCCAAAATTTCCGCGAAAATATTTGCCGAGTGCGGGGAGTCATCCGATGGCTTGAAAACGACCGTATTGCCGCAGACAAGCGCCGGAATAATCTTCCACGACGGCACGGCAATCGGGAAATTCCACGCCGTGATGATGCCGCACACGCCAATCGGCATACGGAACGACATATTCATTTTGTTTTCCATTTCGCTGGGCGCATTGAAGCCGAACAAGCGGCGACCTTCGGTTGCGGCATAGTAGCAAGTGTCAATCGCTTCTTGCACGTCGCCTGCGGTCTCGAAGGTAGGTTTGCCCATTTCGCGGGTCATAATGCGGGAAAGCTCCTCTTTGCGGCGCGTGAAAATATCTCCGGCTTTGCGCAAGATGTCGCCACGCTTCGGAGCAGGCATCAGCATCCATGCACGTTCTACGGCTTTGCAGGCTTTAACAGCCGCATCAATGTCTGCCGATTCCGACAAAGGAAATTCGCCAATAACGTCGCGTTGGTCGGCAGGATTGAGGTTTTGGTATGTTTTCTGGGAGGCAGCTGCCACCCATTTTCCGTTGATATAATTCTTGAACTGTTCCATAGAACCTTGTTGCAACCTTTCTGAACAAACAAAATGAAGATGAAAAATGAAGCGTTGTTTTTCGGACGCAAATATACGAACAATTCCCCGAACAACGAGAGCTTTTGAGAATGTGCAGAGACGTTAGCTCATTGACAAAAGCCGTTCGACGGCTTCCGCAGCCGTTTGCACTTCCGGTAGAAACTCGGACAAAGCGTTCACGCGGGCAAGTGCCTCAATCCCACGCTGGCGGCAGTCGCGGAGAAACGCGGCGGCGAGTTCGGGAATGTCCGTATCTTCTACTTGTTCGTGATATGGCAAACCAAGTGTTTGCGCTGCTTTGCGGCGTTGCTCGTTTCTGCGAAAGGTAAAATCTAACGCATGAATCGTCCGCAGCGCAAGGCGTTCATCAAAGCCTTCGCGCACAAGCGCAAAGTGCATACCTCCCGAAAGCAAGTCGTCGGCACGTTGCAGCGCTTCTTCGTTCAATACTTCTTCCAAAACAAGACGGGCAGCGGCGTGGGCATCATTGGCAAGGGCAAATGCTTGTATGTGTCCGCTCACGGCTTGCCGCCAGTCTGTATCTTGCACCGTGCCGAGAGCCGAGCGGCACGATTCCTCGCTCCATGAGGAT
>JANYDO010000329.1 GCA_025363605.1 Candidatus Kapaibacterium sp. | reverse complement strand
GAGGGCAGCTCCGGCTATTATTGCGGCTTGGCGTTGGGATATACTGCTCTGGTGCAGGGCGGCTAGATTGGTACTCATACTCTTGGGTGAAAAATTGCTGTGGGTAATGAATGTGACAATGCAATATAACTTCTCAGGCTAGATAAAACCATTGACGAAAGATAAGAAATGAAAATGTACTTTCAAACCAAGATTTGGTGCATCTTGGAAGGTCATTGGTGTTTTTGTTGTGTTCGAGGAATCTTTTTTGCACATTGCGGAAAACCGCATATTCGCAGGAGTTTCGAGGACAACAATGAAAAATAAGCTCATCCAATACTTTTCCCGAATTTCGCCGCTTTCCCACGACGAAGCCCAAGCTATTGTGGAGGGGATGCGCATTCAGACATTCCCCAAAGGGACAGTGCTGCTGAAAGAGGGGCAAATCTCAATGGAAGCGTATTTTGTGCTGCAAGGCTGTGTTCGGCAGTATTACATGGTGGACGGCGAAGAAAGAATCAATAATTTTTTCACCGAAGAGCAATGGGTCATTTCTCTGCAAAGTTTTACGCATAAAACCCCTGCCAATCACTTCTTTGCGTGCTGCGAAGACTCGACATTGGTGGTTGGCACAGAGCAAGAAACCAACGACCTTTACAAGCGATTTCCGCGATTTGAAACGATTTCCCGCAAGGTCGTGGAGAAAAATTTTATGGAGCAACAAGAAATCATGGCTTCCTACATTACCGATACGCCAGAGCAACGATACTTGAAGCTGCTGCAATCAAGACCTGACCTTATTCAGCGAATACCGCAATACCAACTTGCAAGCTACATCGGCGTGAAACCTGAATCCCTCAGTAGAATGAGAAAAAGAATCATAGCAAAGATGAACTCAACAGCCTTGAAGTAATGCGGTGTTGTGGCGATGTTGTCTGCTTGAGAATAATAATTTTTCAGATCTCCGTATTCTGTGCAATATACCTCTCGCTCACACTCCACAAGCGGTCTGCACTATCCGCGTTCTGTGCTTTAGCGGATAGAGGAGCAATCTTTTTCTTGATAAAATACTTACCCGTCGTCATTGCGGCTTCCGGCGAAGAAGCTAGATATACCGTTGTTTCTGCGCCTTGTGCAGGAGTGAGCATGAACATTTTTGCTAACGGACGCACAAACGGCGGTAGCAAATTGAGAAGATTCGTTGCCGTCATGCCCGGATGCAAGGCATTGACCGTAACGCCAGTGCCAATCAGCATGGAAGAGAGTTTTTGCGTAAACAAAATATTTGCCAGTTTGGACTGAGCATATACCCGAAAGCCGCTATATTGCTGTTTCCCTTCAATATCATCAAAGTTTATCGTACCGCTTTTATAGCCATCAGATGAGACATTGACAATGCGTGCCGGAGCGCTTTGCTTGATGGTTTCCAAAAGCAGATTGGTGAGCAAAAACGGCGCAAGGTGATTGACGGCAAAGGTACGTTCTATGCCGTCACGAGAGATTTGGCGCGTGGGTTCCATGATTCCGGCATTGTTCACGAGAATATGCAGACGATCATATTTTGCCAAAAACATTTTGGCAAACGAGCGAATAGAATCGAACAAAACCAAATCACAGGGCATGATGTCAATGTTGGCATTGCCCGTTTTGTCCATAATTTCTTTTTTGACTGTTGCGGCAAGTTCGAGATTTCGAGCGGGAAGAATAATAGTTGCACCCATGCGAGCCAGTGCCAGAGCAGTTTCTTTGCCAATGCCTGACGTGCCGCCGGTGATGCAGCATATTTTCCCTGATAGGTTTTTCCCTGATAAATCATTCACTTGAAGAGTCATTGCTATTCCTGATTGTTGGTGGAAAAGTGAAAATGGTTGAAGCACAATCGGTTACCTGAGCTTATCACCGACTATTGCGGAGAAATTTCATTAGTGGAGTTGAATCCTTTGACGATAAGCCAAAGGCTCAGAGTTACTTCAAACAAACCTCCCGGAATAGAAAAAAGAACACCGACTGTATAGCCAAACAGCTCGGCAATCGTGCCGACAATGAAAATTACATACCCAACAAAACCCCACGCGGCGAGCAATTTGGGAATAAGTTTCGATTGGAAAAGCAAGCTGCAAAGCGCCATTCCACCCATTCCCCAAATTGCCATTCCAAGTTGGTATGCGAAAAAATTTCCTTGCTTGCAAAGCATCGTCAAGGTTTGGAAATAGGACGTATTGATAGAGCCTGCTTTGACGTATTCATCACTAAGCGGAGCAAGGAGAAGCAGGAAAATTCCGCCGATAGTGAGCAAAAGAGTAGCTGTGAGCACGGCACCGAAATAACCGTATGCTATCGTGCTGTTGTAGGGCTTGACGATGGGCAGCATAACGGATGCCAGTCCGATGTTGACAAAGGTGTGGACAAGTGCGATAAGAATTGCGCCGCAGATGAGCTGTACTTTGCCAGTGTGAACACTGGATAGAGCATCCGAAGAACTGAGCAACGACGCTGTTAGACCGCTTCCCAAGCCGTAGGCAACAAATGCCGCGAGGAAAAGTATGCCAAAAGTTCGTGCAAGATGCTGGTTCGTTTTCATAGTAATAGTTGATAGTGGTTTGGTGAGGTTATGTAATGACAATGATGGTTATTGAACGATGACAAATATATGCTTCCTACCAATCAATTTCATTGACATCGGTTAAGAAATGAGAATGCGGCTTTGTATGAGGCGCTCACAAAAGAAAAATTGGTAAAAAAGCCGTGAAAAGAATATCTTTGAGCCTTTAGGAAACAAAACGAATTTTTTCACTTTCCCACGATTCTATGAAATTTGGCATACTCACGGGCGGCGGCGATTGTCCCGGCATGAACGCCTTCGTCCGCGCCGTCGTGCGCACGACGCTCAATCTCCGCCCGCAAACGTCCGTCTGGGGCGTAGTGGACGGTTGGAAGGGGCTGCTTGATAATAATTTCAGCCGTCTCAATAAATTGGATGTCGCGGGCTTGACCAGCCGGGGCGGTACAATTCTCGGCACGACGCGCGTACCGGAATTGGCTACGGATTTCGATTTGCAAGAGACCTTAGCGCGTAATTTGCACGACAACGGCTTTAACTACCTTTTTGTCTGCGGCGGCAATGGCAGCCTCAAAGCCTCCAATGCCCTCAACACGATTGCTCGGCGCGAAGGATTGCGGACGAAATTTCTCGTTTCGCCCGGCTCCATTGACAATGACGTATGCAACACAGCTGGCTCATCTATTGGCTTTTACAGCGCGTTAGACAAAAGTTTGGAAATGCTGGAATGGATACGCGACACGGCAAGTTCGCATCGGCGCTTGTATCTGGTGCGCTCCATGGGTCGTAAATCGGCGTATCTGGCGCTCTATTCCGGGATTGCTTCCGGTGCGGAATACGTCATCATGCCGAATGAAGAAGTTGATTTTCAGCACGTCGCCACGGTCATTGCAGAGCGCGACAAGGACACACGCATTATCGTAAGCGAATCTTATCCGAAATCGCTGGAAGAAATTCGCACGACGCTGGAAGCAATCTTTGCTAATCGTGGGATTAAGCGTGAAGTTCGCGCCGTAGATATGGGCTATTTTCAGCGTGGTGGTAAAACGTCTGTAACCGACATTCTTCGCGCAAGCTGGATTGGCTACCGCATGGTACAGGATGCGTTTGAGGGCTGCGATAGTGGCTTCTACACAGCGTATTACACCGGACATTCGCCCGCTCCCATGCCATTGGAAGAAGCTGCTGCCGACGAAGCCAGCTACGATTCGATCCCACAGGAATTTATTGATTTTGCGCTTGCACTTCGATAAACGAGCTATGAATATTCTCTCACCGGAACTGCTGATTATGGCGTACCAACAAGGGTATTTCCCGATGGCAGAGCCGGACGGCGAGATGTATTGGCATTCACCCGACCCGCGTGCGATTATTCCGCTCGACGCGGTTCGTATTACGAAGTCTTTGCGCAAAACTGTGGCAAAAGGCGTTTACGAAACCCGCATTGATACTGCCTTTCAAGAGGTCGTTATCAACTGCGCAGAGCGCGAAGAAACGTGGATTTCCGATGAAATTATTGATGCCTATACGCGACTACACGAACTGGGCTTTGCACATTCAGTGGAAGCATGGCATAATGACCAACTTGTCGGTGGTTTGTACGGTGTTTCGCTTGGTGGCGCATTTTTTGGTGAATCCATGTTTGCGCAGATGACCGATAGCTCGAAAGTAGCTTTTGTGCGACTTGTCGAGCATTTACGCCAGCAACGATTTATTCTGCTGGATTCGCAGTATCTTAATGCTCATATTGTCAGCTTTGGAGGCATTGAGATTTCCCGCAGTGAGTATTTGAGTCGCTTGGCAGTGGCAACTCGTTTGCCGTGTTCGTTTATCTAAATCGCATTGTTCCACGTTCATATCAAGGATTGTGCATTATGGCTCGATTTGACAACAAAGTCGTTTTTTTGACCGGAGGCGCGACCGGTATCGGTCGGGCAACCGCACTCGCTTTTGCCCGCGAAGGCGCACGAGTAGCCGTCTGCGACGTAGCAGAAGCACCCGCACAAGAAACGGCAAAACTCATCACCGACGCAGGTGGTACAGCACTCTTCATCAAGACCGACGTGGCTTCGTGGGCAGATGTGGAATCGTCAGTGAAGCTCACGATTGCTGAATTTGGCGGATTAGATATTGCTATTAACAATGCCGGAATCGAAGGCTCACGAGACAAAGCTACGCACGATTACGACGAAGCCACGTTCCGCCGCGTTATTGACGTGAATCTCACGGGAGTTTTTCTCTGCATGAAGGCGCAACTTCAGGCGATGCGAGCAAGCAAAACACAAGGCGCTATCGTGAACACGGCTTCGTTTCTGGGACATTTCGGGGTGCAGTATCATCTCGCATACGTGACAGCAAAGCATGGCGTGATGGGTATGACCAGAGCCGCAGCACTCGAATACGCTCGCTCCGGAATCCGCATCAATGCTATTTGTCCGGGCTTTATTGAAACGCCCATGACGGCAGCGCACAACGAAAAAGACCAACAAATCATGGATCGATATTACGCAGCTATTCCCGCCAAGCGCGTCGGGCAGCCGGAAGATATTGCCAAAACGATTCTTTTCCTTGCCTCTGAAGACGCGGGCTATATCTACGGACAAGGTCTTATCGCCGATGGCGGTATGTCGGCGATGTAACAGAGAAAAAAATCACCAAACTTTTTTATGAAACCCATGATACTCTGGATTGCTGGAGGACTACTGATTGTGATACTAACATCCTTTCTCATCGAGCGCTTTGTTATTGCCACCCCGCCGTACAAAGGCGCAGTAAGCGACCATTTTAACGGCGAAACCTTTTTCACGCCCGGCGCACCGCCCACAGGCGAGTTTAAGGATTTGCTGCGCTGGGTGACGAACCGCGATCCGGGCGAATGGTTGCCAAAGCGCGATGCCAATTCCGTGCGGCAGACCACGCCGGAAGAGCGCATCGAAACAACGCGCATCACTTTTGTCAATCACGCCACGATGCTGATTCAAACCGAAGGCATCAATATTATCACCGATCCTGTCTGGTCGGATGTGGCGGGTGTGTTCGACCTTGTTGGCGCAAAGCGTGTCCGTCCTGCCGGAGTACCGTTTGAGAAGTTGCCGCACATTGATCTCATTTTGCTGTCGCACAATCACTACGACCATCTCGACATCGGCACAATGAAGCGTCTTGCAGAGCGCTTCAAACCAACGATTATTGTTCCGCTTGGCGTGAAAGCGTATTTGGAGAGAGAAGGTATTGGGAATGTCATTGAATTGGATTGGTGGAATGAAGTTCCTTTCAATCATGCAAACAAGACGCTGCACATCCACTCAGTTCCGGCGCAGCATTTTTCAGGGCGCGGCGTGAGCGACCGCAATAAATCGCTTTGGTGCGGTTTTGTTGTGCAAAGCGCCCAAACCGAAGGCGTAATCTACTTTGCAGGCGATTCCGGTTACGGCGACCATTTTAAGCGCATTGGCGAAAAATTTACCAACATCAAATGCGCGATGATACCAATCGGTGCATTTCGTCCGCAGTGGTTCATGTCGCCCGTGCATATTTCACCTGAGGAAGCGGTAAAAGTTCATCAAGACGTACATTCACGACTCAGTATCGGGATGCACTTCGGCACGTTCCCACTTGCCGACGACGGCGAACATGAGCCGGTGGAAGAACTCCAAAAATCCCTCAAGCAAGCATCCGTCGAGCCTTCCACTTTCCGCGCGTTAGACTTGGGTGAGTGGATTGATTTTTAATGCTGAGTGCGAGCGCACGTTCGCATAACCTGATTTTATGTAGATTTTATGCGAACTTACCGTTCGTACTTCCAAACTAAAACGCTATGCAACGTACAGTTCTCATCATGGCAGGCGGCTCCGGTGAACGCTTTTGGCCTCTTTCGCGCCGCACCAAACCCAAACAATTACTAAAACTTGTCTCGCCCGACAAAACGATGCTCGACGAAGCAATAGAGCGCATTTCGCCGCTTATTGCGCCGGAGCATATTTTTGTCATTACAAGCGAGGCATTGCAGCCCATCATGCGAGAGCATCTGCCACTTTTGCCGCCGGAGAATATCATCGCCGAGCCGATGAAACGCAATACCGCGCCCTGCATTGCACTTGGAGCAGCATATATTGCCGAGCGCTATCCGGCGCTGAAGCCGGACGAAATCTCGATTGCTGTGCTGACTGCAGACCACTACATTGAGAACACCGAACTTTTCTGCGCTGCCGTTGATACCGCGCTCATTCACGCCGAAACAACAGGCAATATCGTTACCTTCGGCGTTCACCCTGCACGTCCGGCAACGGGATACGGATATATTGAAATTGCGGCGACTCACGAAGTAAATAAGACTGCAAGCGGCTTACAAGCTCTTCCCGTAGAAAGTTTTCACGAAAAGCCGAGTTTGGAAACAGCACAAGAATTTTTGCGGCAAGGGCGCTTTTTCTGGAATAGCGGAATGTTTTTCTGGCGCTTGGACACGATTGTAAACGGCTTAGAACGGCACTTGCCGGACGTGGGACTTAAAATCAAAACACTGCGCACCGCTCTCAAAGGCAAAACGCTAGAAACGCCTATTGGTGCGCCCGACGGCACGGCATCGGTTTTCCAATCCATGCCGGACATTTCGATTGATTACGGACTCATGGAGCGAGCGCACCACGTCGCCGTTGTCTGTGTAGATTTTGGCTGGGATGATGTTGGTTCGTGGGACGCATTGGAGCGCGTGTACGAACCTGACAGTGCGGGAAATATCAACGTCGGCGGCTCACTATTGCTTGAGAGCAAAAACTGTATTGTGATGAACAGCGTTGGCGACGACGTACTTTCAGTCGCGGCGATTGGTATTGAAAATCTCGTCATTGTTGCCACCAAAGATGGCATCTTGGTTTGCCCCAAAGACCGCGTACAGGACGTTCGCAAGGTTGTCACGGCACTCCGCGAACAGAGTGGCGAGAAGTTTGTGTGAGAGCAAAAAATAGAGCACCAGCCTACGAAATACGTGCCGTAATCTCACGTCGTGCTTCCTCTAATGCCATGGCAAAATCTTCCGGCAGTTCCGAATCAAATTCCAACCACTCGTTGCCTGCAGGGTGCTTAAAACCAAGCGTTTTCGCGTGGAGTGCTTGACGGGGAATGAGTTTTAGCAAGCGCTCGCCTAGCGCTTTCCATTGCCCACTATTGCCTGCGTAAAAAACGCTTCCGCCACCGTATTCGTCATCGCCCACAAGCGGGTGCTTGATGTGAGCGCAGTGAACGCGGATTTGGTGCGTTCGTCCGGTGCGGAGCTTGAGCGCAAGCAGCGTACATGACGAAAAGCGCTCCAAGACCGTATATTCCGTAATGGCGACTTTCCCGCCTTTTTGCAGCACCGCCATTTTCTTGCGGTCGCGCGGAGAACGTCCCAAATTTCCTTCGATAACGCCCACGTCGTCCTTTACAATGCCCCAGACAAGCGCGTAATACTGCCGCTTGGCAGTACGCTCGGCAAACTGCTTTGCCAGTCGTGCGTGGGAAACCACATCTTTTGCCACAACCAAGATACCGGATGTATCCTTGTCCAAGCGGTGAACAATGCCCGGACGCACGGCATCGCTTGCCAGCAACGCGCTTTCGGTTATTTCCTCATCTTCGTTATTTTCATCTTCATCGTCGCTCTCGCCTGTTTCCAGAAGCGGGATAGCCTCGCGTTGCCCAAAATGCCAAAGAAGTGCATTCACCAGTGTTCCATAGCGATTGCCGAAGCCCGGATGCACAACCATTCCGGCGGGTTTGTTGATAACCAGCAACGAATCGTCTTCATAGCAAATATCGAGTGGGATATTTTCTGGCACGAGTTCCATCGGCGGTGGCTTCATCATGCGGCACTCAATCACGTCATTGGGCTGGGTCTTTCGGCTGCCTTTTGTTGCCGTGAGACTATTGACCAAAACCGCTCCGTTTTCAATCGCTTCCTGCACTTTGGAGCGTGTCGCGTTGGGCATCACTTCGGTCAAATATACGTCGAGGCGCACGGGGGCTTGCTTAGGGGTAATGGTGAACGTAAAAACGCGCTCAATGTACGGCGGATAGTTCGGGTTGAACTCAGGTTCTACGGCAGTTTCCATAGTGGTTGTCAGTCTTCTCTTTCGTTCTACGGCTTCTTGGGAGCAGATGCGATGCGCACGGGTGCAGACGACGCTGGCACTAGCCCCAAGCGTGTCTTGGCAACAGTCGTGATGCGCTCCGGTGATTGCAGGCGGATAATTTCACCGCGCAATAGTTCGTTTTGATGCACAAGGCGCTGATGCTCTTTTTTCATTCGCTCCATTTCTTCGGTGAGCTTTCCCACGCGCAGCACATTGCTCACAAATAGTACCACGACCATCGCCGAGAGTACCATACCGCCCAAAACCGCCCAGCGCCGCTCCATCAGACGTGGAGCGGCTTGGGAAGAACCAGCTTGAGAAGAACCGGTTTGAGAAGAATTTGATTGCGGTCGTTTATTGTCAGCCATGTCTATACGTGCTATTGCGGCTTATCGCGTAAGGTCATTATAGAAAACAAATACCATGAAGCACAGCAGAATGATGATGCCCGCTTGCTGCACAGCGAGTTTAACTTTTACCGGTATTTCGCGGCGAATCACGACTTCAATCAGAATGAAGAGAATATGACCGCCGTCGAGTGCCGGAAAGGGAAGAATGTTCATCACGGCAAGGATAATCGAAAGCAGTGCCATCCAGCGCAGAAGCGAGAGTATGCCAAGGTCGGCGGCTTGCTTGCTCATCTTAGCAATTTGAATCGGACCGCCCACGGACTGCTTCACGGAGACTTTGCCTTTGAAAATCTGACCGATAGATCTGACATACATTGTGATAGTCGAGACCATTTCTTGCGTGCCGACAGCAAAGGACTCGAAGAATCCATAATGCTGCTTTTTGAGTTCGCCCGTGAAAATACCCGCCAGCGCAACGCCGATGCGCCCGTCAGCGTCTGGCGTGAGTCTGCCGCTCATCACAGAGCCGGTACGTTTCCATTCCAGCGTGATTTCTTTGCCTTTGTTAGCGCGAATCTGCTCGGCGAACTGCGAAGCCGAGAACATTTGTGCGCCGTTCAACGTCAAGATAGTGTCGCCCGACATCAAGCCCAGTTTTCCTGCGGGCTTCAGACTTTCTACGCCGTTAATCATCACGGCTGTTCCTGCCGGAAGCCAGCCAATAGGCTGCTGCGCGGCAAGCGCATCGGTAAGCGTTTTCGCGGGAATACGAAGCGGGAACTGTGAGCCGCCGCGTTCGACCATAAAGTTGATGTCTTCACCAACGTTTTTCGTCAGCAGAAGCGTCATGTCTGTCCACGATTTCGGTTTTTCGCCGTTGATGGTCAGCACTTTGTCGCCCGCTTTAAGCCCAATTTCTTCGGCAATCGTATTTTTTTCTACGTGCGCAATCGAGGTTGTTTCCAGCACAGACTTGCCGTCCAGCATGGCAATTCCGGTAAAAATGGCAATCGCCAGCAGAATGTTCATAATCACACCCGCTGCCATCACGAAGATTTTTTGCGCCGCATTTTTGGAGCGAAACTCCCACGGCTGCGGCTGTGAGGCAAGGAACTCTGTGTCCATGCTTTCGTCTATCATTCCGGCAATTTTCACATAGCCGCCAATCGGCAGCATGGCAATACGGTAATCGGTAACCTTTGCCTCCACGACCTCATTCTCCTGCTCTTCGGAGAGCGAACCAAATTTTACGCCGTGAACTTTATTAAAACCCACGACACGGTTACCCATGCCGACGGCAAAGGTTTCGGCATACATACCCGTCATGCGGGCTGCGAGGAAGTGTCCAAGCTCGTGGACGGTAACGAGAATGCCCAGCACGAGAACGAAACTGAGCGCGATAGTGAGAAATTCCATAGTGGTCAAAAAATGAAAATGATGAGATTATATGCGGTTTATAGGGTGCTGTCTGTAAGGGTAATTTGTGGCACTACACCGTCATCAAAATGGCATAGTACCGCATCTTTAATATTTTCACGAAGTTCAGGAAGAGTTTCAGCATCCGTAAAAATACTTTCGCCAAGCGCTCGTGCGCTGAAGCCACCTTCGAGGGCTTCTTCGACAAGGAAAATAAGTTCGTCGGTCATAAGTATTGTATCTATTCTTGTTGTCATACATCTACGCAATAGACGAATTACCTGCGACAATAGTTGCTCCATTTGTTTTCGGCAGAAACACCGTAGGCGTACTCATGCCCTCGCGCACGAGTGATTCCGCCAGTCGGCGGGTTTTTTTATCGGTCTGTACAATGTCTTCCAGCGACGGCGTGTCAATATGCGTAATTTTTTCCAAACACGTTTCAATCAATCGCGGAATATCTAAAAAGCCAATCGTGGACTGCAAAAACGACGCAACCGCAATTTCATTCGCCGCGTTCACGATGCACGCTGCCGTGCCACCTTGCGCCAATGAGTCAAAAGCGAGGCGCAAGCACGGAAAGCGCACCACATCCGGCGGGAAAAACGAAAGGTTCTGCAAGGCGCATATATCCATGCGTTTGAAGTTCGACGGGTAGCGATGCGGCAGACTGAGCGCGTAGGCAATGGGGATTTTCATATCCGGCAAGCCCAACTGCGCCTTCACTGAGCCGTCGCAAAACTGCACCATCGAATGAATGATACTTTGCGGATGCACGACGACCTCAATTTTATCCGCCCTCACGCCAAAGAGCCAGTAGGCTTCGATGACTTCAAAGCCTTTATTCATCAGCGTTGCCGAATCAATCGTGATTTTGCTGCCCATAGACCAATTCGGGTGCTTGAGCGCTTGGGCGGGCGTGACGTTTTCGAGCTGTTCCAGCGTCCATTCGCGGAAGGGTCCGCCGGAGGCAGTCAGTATCAGCTTTTCCACTTCATTCATAAACTCACCCGCCAAGCATTGCAAAATAGCGCTGTGTTCGCTATCCACCGCGATAATCTCCACACCGTGCTTTTTTGCTTCCGGCATAATCACTACGCCCGCGCTTACGAGCGTTTCCTTGTTCGCCAGCGCAATGGGAGTGCCTTGCTGAATGGCGGCATAGTTCGGCAGCACACCGCTAAAACCCACCAGTGCCGACAACAAAATATCGTTGTCGGGTGCGGCGGCGGCGGCGCATACGCCTTCATCACCGCACAGAATCTCGCCTGCGAAGGAGGTGATGCGCCGGAACTCATGGTAGGCTTTTTCATCGGCAAGAGCAACGCCGTGCGGTGTAAAACCGTGCTTGCTGAGGCGGTGGAGTTGTTCTTCTAAAAGGTCGAAGCGCGTGTTCACGGTGAGCCAACCCAAACGAAATTCGTCAGGATGAGCAATAACCACATCCAGCGTTTGTACGCCGATGGAGCCGGTTGCGCCGAGTAGGGAGAGTGTGCGGGTGCGAGACATGAAGATTGTAGGAAGGAATAATGGCAGTTGTAGTTTCTATTTCATCAAGCAAGATTTCATGCCGTTTCCAGCGTATGCTCAAGTTTCACCGCAAAAGAATAGCCTTCGTCAATGAGAACGTCGGTAGCGCGGTCGGCGACAAAGCGGCGCATTTCGCGTTTTCGCTTTTCGGTCATTGCGCCTGTGACCATTATCCAGTAGCGCCTGCGCAGTTCCGGCGACGGCATGATGCCAACAAAGGTAAGTTCAGGAAATGCCTCTTGTGTCTCGCGGAAAAAGTTCATAGCAAGTTCTTTTGCTTTGCGTGTCATGGTTGTTGTATCCTTTCGACAATAGAGGTAACAAATTCAGTGACTTGTTTCAGTTGCAGCCGAGCATCCGCTTTAGAAATCATTGTTTCGGAATAGTCAGCATTCTCGCGCTGCTCGAGCATATCCACTAAATGCGATTTCAGTGCTGAGGAATAGAGTTTTCGCTGCCGAATAAGCACACCCGCAAACTGCGCCTGCACCCAATCGTGCGGATGCCCCCTTTTTTCTTCAATCCTTCGGCGGCAAGTGCGGCGATTGCCGCTTGAAATGAAGCGTAGTATGACCTGTTCACGCTTGCGTTGTATGCGGCTTGGTCAAAGGCGACGCGGGCAATACGAAGGTTTTCTTCAGCTTTTTGGAGAAATTCTTGAATCATGCTTGTCTGGTATTATTTACGTTCTTACGCTGTCTCCATTGTATTTTCCAGCATCACCGCAAAAGAATAGCCTTCGTCAATGAAAATATCCGTTCCTCGGTCGGCGACAAATTCTCGCATTGCATTTTGGCGCTCTTCGCTCAATTCGCCCGTTACCATTATCCAGTAGCGCTTTCTCAGTTCTGGTGAGGGCATAATACTGGAAAAAGTAATTTCGGGAAATTTCTTTCGTGTCTCCTTAAAGAGATTCATAGCGAGTTCTCTGGCTTTGCGGGTCATAGTTCTTGGAATGCTTTCAATACTCCGCCGTAATATCCCGCTGCCGACGCACGGAAAAGAAATGAAACTCCTCATGGCGCAAGCGGTCGTCCTGCTCAAGGCGGATTTTGACAAAGAACCGCAGCATCAGGCGGTTCAGCTTGGAGAACGCGCCGCTGGCTATTTCCTCCGCCACTCTGGGGTGAACGCGCAGAATCAGCGTAAACTCCCGTTCGACGCTTGCTTCGCGTTCTTTTGCTTGGAGTGTGGGCTTATTTGCGGAGGCGTTCTTGGGAGTGCTTGCTTTCGTGGTCTTGCTTGCAGGAACGGGCGGCGTTTGCAAAGAGCGCGTCGTCGTGGCGAAGCGTTTCAGCCAACGCTCAATTTCGCTCACAACGGTCGAGATAGACGGCACAACGCCCGTGCCGCTGCACGTAGGGCAAGGCTCGGTCACGACTTGAAGGATATTTTGCCGGACGCGCTTGCGGGTCATTTGCAGCAAGCCAAGCTGCGTTATCGGGTACACTGTTACTTGTGCGCGGTCGGCTCGTGTGGCTCGGTAGAGTTCCTCCACCACGCGGCGGCGGTTCTGCTCTTGGGTCATGTCAATGCAGTCCACCACAATCATTCCGCCGATGTCGCGGAGGCGGATTTGCCGCGCTACTTCGCGGGCGGCTTCGATGTTGGTGCGGAGCGCGTTGTTTTCTTGTTCGCGGTCAGCAGCAAAGCGCCCGCTATTCACGTCCACGACGGTCATTGCTTCGGTGTAGTCCCAGACCAAGTACCCGCCATAGACAAGCGGTACAGATTTCGCTGTCGCCCGCTCCAGCTCTTGCGTCAGTCCGAATGCCTCGTAAATAGGCTCTTTGGCGGCATACCATTTTACCTTGTGCGCCAAGTGCGGCGCAGCCCATTCGGCGTACTCTTTCAGGTCGTGGTAAAGCTGTTTGGAATCCACGACGACGTGGCTCACGTCCGCCGTGAGAAGGTCGCGGATGAATGACCGCGCAAGGCTTACATCGTTGTGGAGCAGCATCGGCTCTGGTTCTTCGAGGGATTTAATTTGTTCCTGTACGCGCTCCCACTTGGCGACGAGGTCTTGGAGGTCTCGGCGGAGCGTTGCGTCATCGTGTTCGGCGGCTTCGGTGCGGACAATGCAGCCAATATCATCCGGCAAAATAGATTTTGCCATCGCCCGAAGGCGCTTGCGTTCGCGGAAGTCCCATATTTTTTTGGAAACGCCGATAGAACCGCTAAAGGGCAATAGCACTAAATACCTGCCGGGAAGCGAGATTTTGGTCGTAACGCGTAAACCTTTTGTGCCGTAGGCTTCGCGTGTCACCTGCACCATGACAAGCTGCCCGAGTTCAAGACTGATAGTCACTTCGCCCACACGCCGCGTGAAGAAGGTTGGCATGGGAGCGTTTGCGGCAGCCGAAGGGCTGGATTTTCTGCGCAGCGCAATAGCGGCTACATCGGAAATTTGTTCGTCCGCAGCAGATGTGGGGCGGCTGTCGTCGCCGTCGTCGTCGTCTGCGTCGCCATCGCCGTCGTCGTCTGCGTCGAGGTCGCCTGCGTCGGAGAAGTGGAGAAAAGCATCTTGGTCGAGACCAATATCTACAAAGGCAGCATTCATGCCTTGCACGATGCGCTCGACGCGCCCAAGATAGATATTTCCAATGTGGCGCTCTTTTTCGGGAAGTTCCCAGAAGACTTCCGCTAAACGTCCGTTTTCGGTAATGGCAACGCGGATTTCACTCAATGCGGCGTTGATAAGGATTTCTTTTTTCATAGTGTGTGATGGTACTTGAAAGCAAGATTGATAAGCAAAATAAATACGCAAGGTATAACGCAAAGCGTCGTGAACTTCAGCACGAGCAAGGGCGAAGGGAGGTGTAAGGGTGCTTGGGGCGCGTACTCGAAGAAGATGACGAAAAGGCAAGATACGAAAAAACAGGCAGATGTGCAGCAGTGAGCGCGGGGAGAGGACAAAAAAAATAGGTCAAGCTGACCGTATCGCGCTGAGAGCAAACTGACCGCTGCTTCCTTCCGGACCTGACGGGGTTGGGCTTGTCGCAGCCGCACGGGACTTGACCTAGACTTGCGTTGGAAAAACGTTGTCTGAAAGAATAAGAAGAACGTTTCTATTCTATTTGGTAGCTGCCTAAGTAAATAACAGAGACAGATTCCAAATTTACGGTAATAGTTTGTTTCTTGCAAGATTTTTTTTCTTGTGGAGGATGGGCTACACGGAAAAAACTTGTTTCTTTAGCGTCATACCCGTAGATTTGCAGATGTTCTTTTCTGTTTTGCGCCCGTAGCTCATCTGGATAGAGCAACAGCCTTCTAAGCTGTGGGTAACAGGTTCGAGTCCTGTCGGGCGTACAACGGCTACACATCAAAAGCCGCTTCATTGCTGAAGTGGCTTTTTTTTAGTAACTCGGCAGGTAAAATTTCCTTTTTTGTGTAGCAATAGACACCTCTTTTTGGGTGCGTTGTAGCCAGAAGCAATCCATCAGGAAAAAACAAAAAAAGAGTCTGTTTCATCGCGTGAATGAAGCAGACTCTTTTTTTGTGGGAATAGGTAATAGCTCGCCATCCCTCGGAGTTTTTGTTACTCATTTTGTCAAAGCAAAGCGGAAAGGGATACGCAGGGTTTGACCGGCGAATTCAGGAGAGAAGCGGTGCGCATAGATTTTCTGCGAGACCTCAGCGATAAGCGGCGAGAGTGTGTAGGTAGCAGCAGCAGCATCGAAATTGACCATTGTAACTTCTCCGCTTTCACTCACGTACACAGTCATTTCAAACGTGCCTTCTATTTGTTGTTTGATAGCCCATTGGGGATAACCAATTTCTTTACGCAATGTTGCAATATCGGAGCCTGATAATGACGGCGGAGTGTTTGGATTTGCTGACAAAAACATTGGCATTACAGCAAAGATTATTGCAATAAGCAATGTGGAAGCGTGTTGCTTTTTCATGGGTGTTCTTTCAAAAAGGAATATATGACAGAATTTGATTGTAAAGATAAAGCGCTTTTTCTCTTTCATTGGTAAACGCGGGTTTATGACAAAAGTTTCATTGACAAGACAGATTTATTTTCAAAAAGAAATTGTAGATTTGTAGAAGTACTTGCGACCATTGATGTCATCACGTCTCGGCGCTTTTGTTTTCTTCATATATTTTAGTGGAAAGATTCCTTAAATGAATAAGCCAAGCAGCACCAATCCTCACGATTACGAAATTCTTATTCGCCGTTGGGGTGAATCGGGCTACGCCTCCTACTGCCCGCAACTTGAAGAAATGATCAAAGGCACGGCACACGTCGAAGTCGAAGAAGCTATGAAAAAGCGCGTGCTGGAGTATATCGCCAGCCTAGCGTGAATCAAAGCTCTGCCTTAAACTTTTTCCTTCTCCTGAAGCGACAAACGTAGTATCAACGACTTGCTTTTTGAACGGCTTGGTTATCACCATTTCTATAAACATTCTTTGTTGCTGTGAAAAAACTCAGTGTGAAAAAACTCACGATGAAAACGCTCCCCATGAAAGCGTCTGCTCTCGCAATGCTCGCTCTCCCTTCGCCACGCTCCTTCTTCGTTTTCTGCGCTGCGCTGCTTGCATTGCTCAATGCGCCACACGCTTCCGCGCAATGGGCGCTCATGCGTTCTGATGCTGATGTGGCAGTGCGCACCGGTGTCCGTCATATCTACAATTTAGAGTTCGACAGCGCCAGCACAGAATTTCAGAAGGTGATAGTGGCGTATCCGCATCATCCTGTTGGCTATTTTTTGGACGCGATGGTAGATTGGTGGGAAATTTCGACGAACACCCGCGATAAGCGCATGGATGAACGCTTCTTGCGCAAAATTGACCGCGTAACGTCTATCTGCGACAGTATTTTGGACAAAAACGAGAATGATATTGTCGGGCTGTTTTTTAAGGGTGGGATTATTGGCTTTCGCGGTCGGTACTACGTGCTGCGCAACGAATGGGCAACGGCAGCACTCGACGGTAAACGCGCCTTCGACCTTGTACAAAAATGCCAAGAAGTAGCTCCCGGAAACCGTGATGTGATGCTTGGCACAGGCATTTATCATTACTTCATGGAATCTATCCCAGAGCGTTATCCTGCTGTGAAGCCTCTACTGGCGATGCTTCCGCCCGGAGATAAGCGCACGGGCATAGCAGAACTCAAACTCGCCTCGCAAAGCGCCCGCTATGCTGCGACGGAAGCGAAAGTAGTGCTTTTGCAGCTTCAATACGGCATGGAGAAAAATTACGTGGAAGCGCTGGCTATCGCACAACAGCTCTCCACGGATTACCCAAAAAATTCGATGTTTAAGAGCTTTCTGGGGCGCTGCTACGTGCAGCTTGGGAATTACGACAAGATGGAAGAAACATGGCGTGAAATCTTGACGAATTGCATTGACCGCAAAATCGGCTACGACAATATCATTGCCCGTGAATCAATGTACTACATCGGTCTTTCGCTCATGCAACGAGGAAAATACGACGATGCACTCACCTATTTCTACAAATGCGATGAATTTTCCCGCAAACTCGACGAAAAACCCTCCGGATGGATGATTATGCTGAACTCCCGCATTGGCTATATCTACGACATTCAGGGCAAACGAGATCTCGCTATTATGCAGTATAAAAAAGTGCTCGGCTGGGAAGATTATTATGAGTCCCACAAATACGCCAAACAATTCTTGGAGCGCCCCTACGGAAAATAAGCGCTTGTACCAAAGCAAAGCAGCATTTTTCGTGAAAAAGACGCGAATTCTGTGCATTGAATTACATTCTTAACACGCTCTTAACAACTTGCTCACAGGAGCAGAGTAACTTTGCAGTCTGGTAGAATATATGCAAAACTTGCAGACAATAGGGAATAGCAGGTTATGTATGTCTCAACCCCATCGTTCCAAAATGCAATCTATGTTTTGGGACGAGCAATATCAATGTTTAACGACCTTCCACAAACCATTTCCTTTCTATTATGAATTTTTTGAAAGTCCGAACATATTTCTTCGGCTCGCTACCGCTTATCTTCTGCTTTCTTGGATTATGGAGCTTGACCGGCTGTGGCGAAGAGGTAATGACGAGCTTCTGGAGCACAAAACCCCTTACCATTGACGGCAATGTATCTGATTGGGAAGGGCAGCTCTTGTATCTGGAAGAAAAGCAGTGTTCCATTGGCGTTCAAAATGATAGCACGATGCTGTATCTCTGCCTCACAACGGGTGACCGCTCCCTCAAAATGAAAATTAACGGTGCCGGCTTTACCGTCTGGTTTGACCCGTCGGGCGGCGGTGAGAAAATCTATGGCGTTCACTATCCTCTGGGCATGGCATCCGTGCGCGGCGAAAGCGGGCAAGAAATTGGCGATATGCGACCTTTGGCACAGCAGATGTACGGCATGATGGAGTTAATAGGACCAGGCACACAAGCTGTTAGCCGCACAACTCCGTATCTTGCATCTACTCAAAAAAATGTTCATGTTGCTCTTCGTGATACAATGGACGTGCTGACGATTGAGTGCAGCATACCTCTGAAAGGTTCCGACTTTTCGCTCGGTACAAATTTTGCCACGCCCTTAAGCATCCGCTTGGAAACAGGCGAGATAAAAATGCCTTCCGGTCAAAATGTTCAGCAAGGCGGAGCACCCGGTGGCGGGATGGGCGGCGGTCGCATGGGCGGTGGCGGTGGAAGAATGGGCGGCGGCGGCGGCCGTATGGGCGGTGGTGGATATGGCGGTAATATGGGCGGTGGTGGGTATCAAGGCGGGGGGGGCGTTGTTCGTCAGCCTCTCCAATTTTCTGCCCGCGTGAAACTCACACCAAACCCAAGTAGGTAAGAGAAAAAGTGATAATGTCACCACATTGCAAATTATTTTCCAGAACAGCGCCATAGATGTTGTAACTATTCTCCATCTCGTCTGTTGTTCAGTTTAGACCAAGCACTTTCGTTCATTGCAACGACGCAGAACCTCTCTTCACTGCTCTTGTCCACTGTCACCACCAGTTTTTACTCATGCTTAACTTGTAGCAGGGGAGCAATTCTTATGAATTTCCAGAGAGCATTCTTTCTTATTATCGCCTTTACAGTTCTTCTTGCCGGAAGTACGAGCATCTTCTATGGATGCAAAAACTTCTCAGGACCAACCGAAACCACGACCACTACTACGACGGACACAACAATCATCACCCCTGTTGTGACGCAACCTGTAACAACGTCAAGCGTGATCTGTTTTTCAAGCCAAGTCTTACCACTTTTACAGTCCAATTGCGGCATGAGCGGCTGTCACGATGCGCTTTCCCGCCGCGATGGATATGATTTCTCAACCTATCAGACCAGTGTGAGCAGAGGAGTCGTTGCCGGAAACGCCGACCGCAGTGCAATTTATACGATTACGGTTTCCACAAGTAGAAGTCGTATGCCGCCTTCACCATACAACGCTTTGACTGATGCTCAACGGGCAATTTTGCGCCAATGGATTACCGAAGGCGCAAAAAATACAAATTGCTCCCCAACGGCTTGCGATACAAGTTCCGTCACCTACGCGCGTACTATTTTACCTGCTTTGCAGACATATTGCGTTGGTTGCCATTCCACCGCATCGCCGGGCGGAGGAATCAATTTATCAACCTACGCAGGCATAAAAACTGTTGCCACAAATGGTAAACTTTTGGGGTCAATCACCCGTCAATCGGGATTTATCGCTATGCCTCCGTCAGGTTCATTGGGTTCGTGCGAGACAAGCCAGTTCCGCATTTGGATTCGTGGCGGCGCACTGAATAATTAAATGAGTAGGCGATTGATGGTTTGCACGCTATTGTACCTGTTCCCCAAATCAGACTTTTGATTACTGCTTGCACCCAAGCGGTTGTTCCACCACATTGTTTTTTTTAGATGCACCGTTCACCATTGTACAAAACAGTAGCAATCGTTGTTGCGGCGTGGTTGCTGCTTCCACTCTGTTCACATAGCCTTTATGCTATTCCTCAGTTTAGTCTTATCACGGGAAATCGCTGTACGAATTGCCATTTTACCGCTCAGGGCGGAGGCGGACGCAACGAACTTGGCTGGTATTCCGGCAAAGACATGAAACTTTTGCGCGGCAGTGCTATTGGTTTGCCCGTTCTGGACGACATGGAAACCAATACATTAGCGGACGGGAAACTGACCATCGGCGGTGATGTGCGCTTGCAGGCTGTTCGCTCGCCTCGCTCGGCAGATGCTCCGCGCGTTATTATTCCGATGCAGATAGCTCTCCATGCCGCTTACCAATTTGACCCGACGTTCAAAATAGAAGCTATGCTTGATGCGGCTGCGCTGTATAGCGTTGTGAAAAATGGTGTAACGCCCTATCAAGGGCAGCAAATCTGGATGGCATCGGCAATCCTCCAACCGTGGAAAGAACTACCTTCGCTGCGAGTCGGTCACTTTCAGCCATCGGTGGGAATGCGGTACGACGACCACACATTGCTCGTGCGGCAAATTCCCGGCGCAAACGGTACAGCGCTCATTCCACCGAACTACGCCGAATATGGCGCTGAACTCACATATGACCGCCCGCAATGGCTTACTCTTTCGGCTGGCGTATTTCTCCCTTCGGCACTCTCTACCATGACCACCATTACTCCTAGTGGCGAATTGACTTCCTTGCTCAAAGCCGTTTCGAGTACTGCCGGTATTTCTGAGCTTTTGCGCTCACCGACACTGACGGCGCGGGTCGTCGTATCGCCCCGCACCGAAGACCACCGCTTCAACACCTATTTTGGCGCTTCGGTGCTGAACAATGACGTTTTTACGCTGGTGAATGCGTTTGCCGGTATCGGCTTGACAAACTATCTCTCGCTTATGGCAGAATACGCCCGCTCCGGAGTGGAGAACGGGCGGCAAACGCAAGCCGTATCAGTGGAACTGATGGGGCAAGCATTTGTCTGGTTACTGCCGTTTGTTCGCTACGAATATGGCACAACGCGCATCAGCCCGCAAAGTTCTCCCACGGCAATTTTCACGTCGCAAATTGTTCTCGGCGGGCAAATTTTCCCATTGCCATTCTTGGAATTTCGCCCTGAATACCGCATCACCACAACCGAAGTCTTTTCGTCGCAGCGTTGGACGGTACAAATGCACCTCTTTTTCTAACAATGATTTTTCCATTATCACGCACAGAATCTCTATGACTACACTCCATTGCAAAACATTCCTACTCCTTGCCGCTCTGTACACGCTATCGGCATTTTCGGCAACCGCGCAGCAAGGTGGCGCGTCAGGTGCGCGTACATTGAACGTCGTCAGCACAGCGGAAGCATCACGAATACTGTTCCAATTGGACGCGCCCGTCGAGACCATCAAGGGTACGGCGACAGATATGAAAGGCGCAATCACCTTCGACCCGCAAAACTTAGAAGCAACAAAAGGTGAAATTCTCGTCTCTTCGGGCAGTCTGAACACGGGACTAACACTACGCGACAACCATTTAATTGACAAAGATTGGCTGGACGTGGCGACGTACCCGACCATTTCCTACAAAATTGATAAACTGATAGACGTTCTGGTGAAGAGCAGGGACGCACAAACGGGGAATATTCATGCTGAAGCAAAAGCTGTCGGTACGTTCACATTGCACGGCACGTCAAAGCCGCTTACAGCCTCACTATCGTTGACCTTCAATAAGCAAACGGGGCAAATTGTCGTGAACACACAGTTCGACGTTCCGTGGAAAGACTACGGCATCAAGGGCAAGCGCACGATGGGCATGACTGTGGGCGATGTGGTCAAAATTGATGTGATTATCACAGGTAAGTCGTAAGATTCTTCCTGCTTACGAACTTTTGCCTCTTTTCGATTTCCCGCACTACGTGAGTTCAAACTACAAACGTTTCACCACTTTTTGTAAGGATGTTATCATGCCTTCTCTCTCGCAAGAAATACTTCCCGAAAAATCCTGCAATGCTTCGCGCAGAGACTTTCTTAGAAAAACAACGATTCTTACCTTGAGCGCAAGCGCACTTTCGACGCTGCTGGCGGCGTGTGAGGGTACGACCATCACAAGCACAGGGCAGCAAATCACGCTGGATGTATCGAAGGAGACAGCGCTCCAAAGCGTCGGCTCGGTGGTATCGAAGACGTTTGGGCAAAATAATAGTGGTCGGGCAGTCTTGATTGTCCGCGCCTCCACGACCAGTTTTCTGGCATTCTCCTCCGTCTGCACTCACGAGCAGTGCGACGTTATTCCTCCGTCGTCACCGGGCGGCAATTTTTCTTGCCCTTGCCACGGTGCAGTATTTTCGGCAAAAGATGGTAGCGTACTTGCAGGTCCGGCACCGTCGGCATTGCCACGCTTCCAGACAAGTTTTAATGCGTCGTCGAATATCTTGACGATTACGTTTTAAGAGGTGAATCTGAAATGTGCATTGAAGTCCAACTGCGTAACAGTTGGGCTTTTTTGTTTCCGTCAGCAGAAATTTGCCCTTGTTGAAAAATAAATTTTTTGTAACTGTTTAGGTAGGCATTGTCAAGAACGGCATTCCAGCGAGAGCGTTGACGAGCTGGTCAATGCGAGAGAGTCCGTGTTTGGCAACAGTCGAGCAGTACGAACGGATACGGCAAAACATCTCCGCTCCGGCGAAGGTACGGAAGCCACCGCTGACTTTTTGTTTGACTTTGAGCATCCGGATGTCG
>JANYDO010000546.1 GCA_025363605.1 Candidatus Kapaibacterium sp. | reverse complement strand
CCGATGCTGACCCTGAGAATTCCACCGAAATTGGTTCCTCGCTTGTGTCCTTACGCGAAGGCAATGTGAAATTGCAAACCATGGCGATTTACGTGCCGACCGAAGAAGGCAGCACCGAAAGCGGCATTGAGCAAAGCGTTGCCTTCTTGGAATTGCTGGACAATTACAGCCAATACGTGCAGCACGTGGACGAAGCTGAAGACTGGAACGATGTCTTGGAATCCGACCGCACAACTATCATTGCGGCAATTGAGAACGCTTCTGCTTTCTGCGAGGAAGACGACGACCTTGACGACGGCTTGGCGATGTTCGAGACGATGATTGAAAACACGGGCGCAATGCTTTACGTCTCGCTCACGCACAACGACGAAAACCGTTTCGGTGGCGGCAATGACGCGCCGGGCGTGGGCTTGAAGCCGGACGGCAAGGTCTTTTTGGAATACTTGAGCGGTACAAATATTGCCATTGACCTTGCGCACACGAGCGATGCACTGGCGCGGGATATTATTGAATTTGTTGATAAATTCAGTCTTGACATTCCTATTATTGCCAGCCACTCGAATTTTCGCGCCGTCCACGACCACGAGCGCAATTTGCCTGACGACATAGCACAAGAAATTATCAAGCGCGGCGGGCTTATCGGTATGAATTTTTATCGTGAATTTGTTCACGCCTCCAATCCCGATGCGCTCTACGACCACATTCTCTACGGCATTGAGCATGGTGCGGGTGCGAATCTGGCTTTCGGGTCGGATTTCTTTTTCTCGCTTGGCACCGATGAAGACGAAGAAGATGATGCGCAAGCAGATTTCTTCCACGAACACCGCAATTCTGCACAGTTCCCGCATATTTTGGAGCGTCTGGGCGGCATGGTTTCGGAAGAGCAGCTACACCGCATTGCGTATACCAATGCGTACAATTTCTTGCAGCGTTTGTGGGGGTAAGAATTGCTCGCCCTTGTTGCAAGCGAGAAACATTTGTGTACGATAAAAAGCCGTGTAACTTTGCGCACAAACTACCTCTCTGCCAATCATTATTCTGCCAATACTATTTTGTTCCATTTTTTGTTCAGGAGAGTTGTGTATGAACAACACTATTAAGCCGCTTATTGCCGAGTTCATCGGTACGTTCGCGCTGGTTTTTATTGGCGTTCTTGCTATTCAAGGTGTCAATATCGTACAAGCGCCAAACGGTCTGGCAAATCTTACTTCTATTGGACTTGCGCACGGTTTGACGATTGCTGTGATGATTGCAGCGCTTGGAGCAGTCTCCGGCGGGCATTTTAATCCGGCAGTTACGTCGGCATATATGGCAACGGGGCGCATAAATCCTATCACGGGTGCGTTGTATATTCTTGCTCAACTCGTGGGCGCTTCGGCAGCGGGTTTCTTGATAACGGGTTTGTTTAGCGCACAGTTCACCGGCGGCGGTACACCTGCACTCGCGCCGCAGGTATCGCCCACAAGCGGCATTATTTTGGAAGCAATTGGTACATTCTTCCTTGTGCTTGTTGTCTTTGGTTCGTCAGTGGAAGAACGTTCTCCAAAAAATATCTATCCGCTTGTCATTGGTTTGACAATGGCGGTAGATATTATGGCTCTCGGTCCCTTGACGGGCGGCGCGGTGAATCCGGCTCGTACCTTCGGTTCGGCGCTTGCCTCGGGGATGTGGTCGAATCACATTGTCTATTGGGTCGGTCCCATCGTGGGCGGTGTCTTGGCGGGTTTAGTGCAGAATTTTGTGCTTATGGAAAAAAAATAATATCGTTGGATGTATTCGTTAAAAACCGCTTGTATGCTTCCCATGCAAGCGGTTTTTTGTTGTGAGAATAATCTTTTGTAAAAAAATGGTGTGTCGGGAACATTTCGGCTAGAAATCGTTGGGAAAGATGTTCCCGTAACCGATATGATGATGAATCTCAAAAAAGCCCGGACTGAGCCGCAAAACCTCGACTTCGAGAACTAATTTCCTCTCCATAACGCACGAAAGCCCGTCACTTCTGCAAAAAGAAGCGACGGGCTTTTGATTTGCTCCGCGAACTTGTGATAATCTTTATAGCTACTCTGTCCACAAAACGCGCAGTTGCGCTGTAAATTCTTCCGTTGTGTTACCAAGTGGTTCAAAAAGAGTTTTGTCGGACGCTTCCACAAGCCGCAGAGCGCGGTTGAGAATGGTTTGACCATCGGCAGTCAGCATCACCGTTTTTGCACGAGAGTCGGTCTCGTGTTCTGCACGCTCCACAAAACCGCGCTCTTGGAGATTCCGCACAATTTTCGAGGTCATCATTTTATCCAGTTGTGCGTGATTGGCAATGTCGGTCTGCGTTGCCATTGCTCCCTTACGTGTGAGCCACGCTGCGGCTGCCAGTACAATAAACTGGGTGTGCGTGAGTTCGAGTGTGCCGAGAGCATCGTTTGTGGTGCGCTGCCAACGCATCGAGATTTGCCAAAGCAAAAAACCTGCATTATCTTCGGGATTCTCGAACGAGAAAGGATGTGGCTTTGCGGTCGCTTTACGGGCTTTTTTTTTCGCTGCTTTTTTGGACGTACCTTTTTTTGTTGCCATACCAATCCCTTATTTCACCGCATGAGCCGCAAGAAACTCGTCAATACGCCCTTTTTGGTGCAAATGATGGCGATAGTGCATTTCAATCAGCTGAAACCATTCCATTGCCGAGAAAAACTGGAAGCGTGGATGTGACGTTTTACCGAGTGGCTTGCCTGCACTCATGGCTGCGTCAATTTCTTCGCTGAGACGCTTCATCATTGCTTCTACTTCGCCAAAGAGAGCGAGTATTTGTGCTTTCGATTCCGGCTGTGGTGGCGTGTATTGCGGCGAGGCGGGAACGCTGATGCGATCCGGCGGCATACTGCCTTGCTCAAACATAAGAGCCGCCTGTGGATGTGTCGGTTCGTTTGCGTTTTCACTCGTTTGCAAACAGGCTTCTACTTGTTTGCTATGGAAAAAGAGTGCGCTGCGTAAAATGTGGATATACACTTGCCCGATAGACCATTCATCTGGAGAGGGCTGCGTTCGGAGTTGAGTGTCGGAATATGTGTCCAGAGCTGCTTTCCAAATGCCGACGGTTGCTTGGAATTGTGCGAGAATTTCTTTGGTTGTCATTGTGTGTATTTCCTTGTAAGTATAATTTTTTGAAAATATAGTTGTTAAATTTACTATCATTACAAATATAGTAAATTTAGTTACTATTGTAAGTAATGAAATTCTTAATTCTCTTCCAAAAGTTCTTTTATTGCCTTGCGGAGCTTGGGAATTTCATTTTCGTCGAGACCATCGAAGTAACCGCGAATCACTCCGCGTTTATCCACGACGACAAATCGTGTGCTGTGGAGATTTGGTTCGTTTTCTGCGCCTTGAGCCAGCATGAAGCCTTGCACGGCAACGGATTTTACGGAATCCATCGGCATTTGGAGCATTGTCCAGCGCGTAGAGTCTGCGTGATAGTGCGTGGCGTAAGCCTGCAGCGCCGAGGGAGTATCAGTATCGGGGTCAACGCTAATGCCCACAAACTTCAGGTTTTGTGCAGAAAATTCTTTTTGGAGCGTTTCCACGCGAGCGTTCATAGCAGGGCAAGGTCCACCACATGAGGTGAAAAAGAAATACGAAAGCCAAACCGAGCCTTGAAGTGATGCGCTCCGAAACGTTTTTGCCTGCTGGGTCGTGCCGGAAAATGTCGGTGCAGACTTGATGTCGGGAAGCGCGGAGCGGATTTGCTGCGAGGCAGATTTGTCTGGTTTTGAGTCCGTTTTTGTGCAAGCACTGAGGACGAGAAAGCAAGCAACGGTCAGCGCGAGGAATCGGTGAGAGGAACGAGTGTGCATGATGTTATGGTTGATGAAAAAATGTTGTTGGTGAAAAATCAATATTCAGTTACATATTGTTATCTGCCAAAGGCAAACGAAACGCAAAAGTCGCTCCCTTGCCAAGCTCAGAGTCGCACCAAATCTCGCCGTGCATCGCCTCAATGAGCTTTTTCACAATCGAAAGTCCAAGACCTGTCGAGTGTTCGCCGCCCGTCGGACGTGCCGAAAGGCGAGCAAATTTTCCGAAGAGTTTTTCTTTGTCATCGTCCGATAGCCCCGGACCTTCATCTTGAATTGCCAGGCAGAGTGCGGGCTTGTGGCTTGTCGGGAGTTCGCCTTTCGTCATTCTCACATACACGTTTTTGTCGTGCGGCGAGAATTTGATAGCATTAGAAAGGAGATTTTCCACGACCTGAATTGCTCGATTTTTATCCGCAAGAGCGCATAGATTCTCGTTTTGTACTTCAAAATGCAACGTGATGTTTTTCGCTGCGGCTTTGGGCATATAGTCCTGCACCAGACTTCGCACTTCGCGGACAAGAGCGACCGATTCGCTTTTGAGTTCGATGGTACCGGATTCGATAGCGTTCGCATCCAAAAGTTTTTCGATGATGTCGTGCATTCGGCGTGAGGTTTCCTCCACGCGGTCGAGAAGTTCGTCACGTTGCTGCTCGTTCATGCGCTCGGCATAGCGGCGTATCATGGAGGTATTCATGATGATAGTTTGCAGCGGATTTTTGAGGTCGTGCGCCGCTACGCCCAAAAACTCGTTTTTCTCTCGGTTCAGTCCTTCCAGAAGCAGATTTTTTTCTTGTAATTCTACATTGGTCATTTCAATCTCAATCGCTTGATCGTTCAGAATGACCATTTGGCGCTGCATTTCGTCGTTGGTTTTTGCCAGTTCCGTTGTGCGTTCTTGTACTTTTCCTTCCAGTTCTGTTTTTGCTTCATGCTCAATGCGAAGCGCTTCCTTCTGTGCCTCTTCTTTCTCAATCCGAAACTGCCGATACCGCTCCGCCAGTGCAAAAGCAAAAAGTAACCCTTCGATTGCAAGCCCAATTTCGACTATGTGATTTGTGAAGGCGTTGCTGGGCAAAAAACCAATCGTTTTCAAAACAAAAATGATATTGCCGGAGAGGAAAAACGACACAGCAATAAAAAAATAGCGGGCGCTGCTATTGCCGCGCTTCCAGACAAGTGCACCACTGACAACGACAAGAGTAATGGTGATGAAATTGACAATAACACCTACTTGCACACCCAAGCGATAGGGAAGAAAGATACCCGCAAAAGCAACCGCCAAACCGCCTGCCATTGCGACCATCAGTGCCTTTGCCATCAACGGTGCGAAGCGACGCAGACGCAGAAATTCTCGCGCAAAAAGAGCAAGGCTGAAAATAACCGAACCAACCATGCCAACGTTAAGATAGTTGACAAAACGCGGCGAATCGCTCCAAATATATTGCAAGGCGTAACCGTTCAGAACCACCAAATAGAGCGCTGAAGCGGTGATATAGAACGTGTAGAAAGCATAATACAACGAACGTAAACTCACGTACAAAAAGCCGTTATAGAGTACAAGTGCCAGCATAATGCCGAAAAACAGCCCGTACACAAGTTCTGTTCGCGTGGTCGCTTCGGCAAACTGCACACTATGGCGAAGAATCATCGGCATTTGCATCGAGCTTTCGGTATTGACCCGAATGATGATGGTATGAACAAGCGTGTCGTGGAGCTGAAGCGGTATGACGTAGGTGCGAGTCTTGACGAGGCGTTGCGAGAAAGGCATCAAATCACCCATGACCACCGATGACCATTTTCCGGCGCTGTCGTGGGTAAAAATTTCGACTGAATCAAGCGGAGGGTAGGCAATTTCCAGTAACCAATCGTCTATCTGCGGCGAGGTATTGCGGACGTGAACGACAAACCAATAGGTTGGCTTGACCAGCCCAAAACTGGGAATATTTTCGGTGGAACGCTTAAAACGTACTTGTGCTGTGGGAGAGAGAATATCACTTAGCGTCAGGGTTTTGGAGCTATCAACCAGATACGAGCAATACGAACCAAGTATTATATCCGATATAGTAGAAGTAAGCTGGACAACCGTTTTTTCCATAGCGGGCAGATTGGAAAGGGTTGCTGCCGCCGAAGACGTAGTAGAGGGTATGGATGAATTATCCGCCCTGACTACCGGAAAGGTTACAAACCAGAAAAGAATCACGCAAACAACAACACGCATAAATGCTGAGAGGATAGAAAGCATGAAGGAAAAGTCGTATCGTACGATGGCAAAGTCTTTGCAATTCTACGCAAGCCGGAGGAAACTACCAATTACTTTCGCTTCGATTTGTAGCGAACCACAGTTTTCCTCATGTGCGGCTTTCGCAAAAAGGCTTTTTTGCATGAACGGACAAGAATGTTTGCACAAATTACGATGCCTTCACGCCAAGAATTGAGTAAAATTTTGGTATATTGCGCACCGAAAGCAAACCTCACCAGAACGAGTGTCTCGTGAGGTTTTTTTACGCTTTGTTTTTGAGCTACGTTTTGTTTTGGAGCAATGCTCCTGTTTTTAATCCCCTTCCCAAGCCCCTACAACCACAGCACCATGAAATCACCAACGAAACCTGATATTCTCTTCGAGGATGACCACATCATCGTTCTAGCAAAGCCCGCAGGATTGCTAACGCTGCCCGACCGATTCAATCAAGCGCTGCCAAATTTACGCACGATGCTTGTGGAGCGCTACGGCACTATTTTCGTCGTTCACCGCATTGACCGCGAAACGAGCGGTGTGATGATGTTTTGCAAGACCGCCGAAGCGCACAAAACCATGAGTGAGCAGTTTGAAACGCGCTCGGTACGGAAAATTTACCATGCCATCGTGCAAGGACGCTTTGATGAGGACGAATTGGCGATTGACATTCCGCTTCACGCCGACCCCTCGCGCCCGGGCTTGATGTCGCCGTCGGTGCGCGGGAAAGAGTCGCTGACGAAAGTGCGCGTCCTGAAGCGCTTCCGTATGGCGACGTTGCTGGAATGTGAGTTGATTACCGGACGGCAGCACCAAATCCGTGTTCACTGCGCGGCGGTGGGGCACCCACTCTTGGTGGACAAGGATTATGGCGGTTTGGACGAGTTTATGCTTTCGTCGGTAAAGCGGAAATATAATGTCGGCAAGCACGAAGAAGAAAAGCCACTGATGAGCCGCACCACGCTTCACGCCTTTAGCATGGAATTTACGCATCCTGCCACGCAAGAACGGATGAGCTTTGAAGCGCCGTACCTGAAGGATTTTAAGGCGCTGCTGCAAACGCTGGATAAGTATGCCTCCTACAAATTTACTGCCTTGCAAAGCGCTCCCCGCGAGGCTTCCGGGGTGGATGATTGGCAAGAATTTTTGTAATTGGTGAAGGGAATGAAGAACTGTCGAAAAGAAAGGGTCGAATATCTATCGTGATATTCGACCCTTTGTGCATTTGGGCGTTCCGTACGGGTTTGTACAATCAAAATCCA
>JANYDO010000272.1 GCA_025363605.1 Candidatus Kapaibacterium sp. | reverse complement strand
GATGCAGGTGGAAACATTTATGAGTCAGACCGTAATAATCACCGCATTCGCAAAATTACTCCTGCGGGCGTTGTTACGACGTTGGCAGGAAGCGGCGTTGCAGGCTGGAATGATGCTACGGGGACGGCGGCGCAGTTTAATCAGCCCGCAGGCTTGGTGGTGGACGCAGGCGGAAATGTGTATGTAGCTGACGTGCAGAATCATCGTATTCGCAAGATAACGCCCGGCGGTGTGGTAACAACCTTTGCGGGAAGCGGTGTTGCTGGCTGGAACGATGCCACAGGAACGGCAGCTCAGTTTAACGCGCCCTACGGTGTTGCTGTGGACGGGGCGGGTAATGTCTATGTTGGTGATGGTAATAATCATCGTATTCGTAAAATAACATCCGGTGGTGTGGTTACGACGTTTGCCGGAAGTGGTGTAGCGGGTTGGAACGATGCAACGGGAACTGCGGCGCAGTTTAATGCCCCTACGTTTGTCGCTCTTGACGGAAGCGGAAACCTCTACGTTGGTGATAACCTTAATCATCGTATTCGTAAAATAACATCCGGTGGTGTGGTAACAACCTTTGCGGGAAGCGGTGTAGCGGGCTGGAACGATGCGACGGGCGCGGCAGCACAATTCAATCAGCCCTACGGCGTGACGGTGGATGCGGCAGGAAATGTCTATGTCGCGGATTTCAGCAATCACCGTATCCGTTTCATAACTCCTTCAGGCGTGGTCTCAACGCTCGCGGGAACGGGCGTAGCAGGCTTTGCCGATGGTACTTCGGCTGCTGCACAATTCAACTCACCGCACAGCATTATTGTTGATGCAACTGGAAATCTGTACGTCGGTGATTACAATAATCACCGCGTCCGCAAGATAGCTCCCGCAGCTCCCACCGTTACGAGCTTTACACCAACTTCCGCTTACCCGATGCAAGTCGTAACCATCACCGGCACAAACCTGAGTGGCGCATCACAAGTGCAGTTTGGCGGCGTGAATGCAGCATGGTACAGTGTCGTTTCGGCAACGCAGATACAAGCCGTAGTGCCGTTCGGCGCGGCTGCGGGCAACGTGACGGTGACCAATGCGGCTGGCACGGGCACGCTGGCGGGCTTCACGGTGGCTGCTGTGCCGCAGGTTTCGACGGTTGCAGGTACGCCGACTACGCCGGGATATTTAGATGCTGCCGGACAAGCAAGTATTCTGAATTATCCGTATGACGGGGTAAAACTCGGCAACGACATTTATTTTACCGACTTTAGCGGTCATCGCGTCCGAAAGTTCAATATACCGACCGGAGCGGTTACAACCATTGCGGGCAGTGGGACTGCCGGGTATCTGGATGCAACAGGCACGGCGGCACAGTTTACCGGTCCGAGCGGAATTGTTACCGACGGTACGAATCTCTATGTCGGCGAATGGGGAAATCATACTATTCGGCGAATTGTCATTGCTACGGGTGTTGTAACAACCCTTGCCGGGTTGGGCGGCACGAGCGGTTTTGCCGATGCAACAGGCACGGCAGCACGATTCTTTCGTGTTGGGGGCTTGGCATGGGACGGAACGAATATTTACGCTTGTGATGTGGACAATCATCGTGTGCGCAGAATCACCACAGGTGGTGTAGTTACGACGTTTGCGGGAAGCGGTACTGCCGGAAATACCGATGGAATAGGTGCTGCGGCTCAGTTTAATCGTCCGCAAGGAATCACGTTTGTGGGAGGATTTTTATACGTGGCAGGAAATTACGGCAACAACATTCGCAGAATTGATGTGGCGACTGCAAACGTTCAAATCATTGCCGGAAGCCCTGCCGGAACATTTGGTTTTACGGACGGTATTGGTACGGCTGCCCTCTTTGGTCAGCCGGTCGGTATTGTTCACGATGGCGTAAATACGCTGTACATTACTGAATCGGGAAACCACACCGTGCGTAGTCTCTCGCTCGGTTCAAACGGTGTCAGTACGTATGTCGGGACGAACACGGCAAGTTTTGCGGACGGCACATACACTGCGGCACGATTGAACCAGCCTGTCGGCATTATTTACGATGCTCCGGGGGTATTGTACGTGATGGACCATTCCAATCACGCTATTCGCCGCGTCTCGCCCGCACCACCGACCGTTACAGGCTTCACCCCCACAAGTGCCTACCCGATGCAAGTCGTAACGGTGAACGGCACAAACCTTACGGGCGCATCACAAGTGCAGTTTGGCGGTGTGAATGCTGCGTGGTACAGC
>JANYDO010000226.1 GCA_025363605.1 Candidatus Kapaibacterium sp. | reverse complement strand
GCCGAAAAAATAGTTTGGCGAAACGCGCGAAGGTCAGCATATTGCTGGGGTGAGGTTTGGTTCACAAACGCAATCTCACCACCAGCACTTTCAGATGCAAATCTGAAAGTGCTTTTTTTTCAAAGAGCCAAAGATTTATCTAAACTTCAAATTACCAGTAACCCGCATCAAACACTTCTCACTCGGCGTATTCGGAACATACCGCCACGCATAGCGCAGTCCTGTGGCGGTGTCGGTGATAGTGCGCCACGTTTTCTGCCGCTGTCTATGCTGTATTGCAAGCGCACGGTGTCGGTGGGCAGCACTCCTTCCCACGTGATGACGGTATCTGCGCCCGCAAGAAAGGTTTCGCCGCCGTTGGGAGATGTGAGACGAAGCGTAGGCTGCACGACAGGCACAGGCGGGAAGCCGCCCGCAGCATAGAGCAGTGCCGAACAAGAATTGGTCTTCACCTCGAACCGCGCAAAGGTGAGCGAGGAATCGCGCGGCTGAAAGCGCAACGTGAGTTGGCGGCTTTCGCCCGCTTGGAGTGTGAAATTTGTCGGTGTAACGGTAAAGACATCATTGGTACTGGTGTTCAAGATATTTGTAACGGTAAAGGGTGCATTTTCAGCACGAATGGTAATCACGGTGTCGCGCACCGAGCCGGGCGGCACACCATAGAACCGCACCGAAAAAGGAGTAATGCTGAGACGCGCCACTGCTTGCTGCGGTACGTCGTAGTCAGCAGAAACCGCAGACGAATCCGGCGAAGCACTGAGACGAGCCATGATGCTGCCTGTGCGGGTATCGCAAACTGCTTCGCCGCGCCACATGAACTCGCAGGGCGTACGCCCCTGCGCAAGCTGTACGATTGCTTGATAGACTTGCGTAATGTGGAGAAAATCGTTCACATTCTCAAAGCATACGCCGCCCGTGCGCCGCGCAATATTTTTGATAAAGGGCGGGGCAGGCAGCCCGACGGCAACGCAATAAATCTCGACTTTGTTTTGCAGTGCCGCGCTGACGACTGCATTTTCGTCGCCATCGCTGAGTCCGTCGGTCAGAAAGACCACCACGCGCTTGTTGCGTCCGTTGCGGGCAATCGGGATGCTGCCGGTGGGTTCGGTAAGCAAGCCGTTCATGTAGCTTGTGCCGCCGCCCGCTTGGAAAGCAGCGATAGCGCCCAAAAGTGCATCACGTTGGGCAGTGAAGTCTTGATTGATGTAGCTTTCGTGATTAAAACTCGAAACGGCTGCTTCCGAAGGCGGCAGCGCCAGCGCCCGCACGAAAGCGGATGAGGCTTGCTGCGCAAGTTGGAGATTGGAGAATTTACCGCGCCCGCCTGCCATCGAACCCGAAATGTCGAGCGTCAGCACGGCGGAAATGGGTTGCAGTCCCGTGGGTGACGGACAGGTAACGCCCGTAACAGTGCGGCTTGCGCCGTTTTTCCTGAGAACAATATCTTGTGGAGAAATGGCGTTCTGAATGGGCTTGCCGTCCGCACCAAAGGCGAAAAATCGTGCTTTTATGGTAGGAAACGCCGAAGCATCAACATCGAACACGGAAAGCGTTTGCGCAGAAAGCGAAAGGGAAGCAAGAATATAGGCGGCTACGAGAGCGCACAGGGGGCGAAAAATGAACGAGGAAAGCATAGAGAATTTCCCAGCAAATAAAAGACGAAATTTCAAGAACGTGTGTCTGCACTACTCTGCACTACGAGGCAAATATACTCAAGAAATCGGGAAAAGCAAGTGGTTGTGGTTTCTCTTCGCTAGATATTCCTGTCTTACACTTTCCGAAATGTAAGCTGTTGAACGGAATTATTTTGAACTATCTGCACAGACAAGTGAGCGCGATGCTCAGTCTCTGCTACGGCATGGAAACTGGTTTTAGAAACTGGTTTTAGAAACTGGTTTTGGTGGAACAGACGCTCTTGTTTGTTCATTCAAAGAGACGTGTTTGCGAAAGTCCCAAAAAAACAAAAGCGGCTTAAAAACTTGTTTTTAAGCCGCTTTGCGGAGAGAGAGAGATTCGAACTCTCGGTAATGCTTGCGCAGTACGACGGTTTAGCAAACCGTTGGTTTCAGCCACTCACCCATCTCTCCGGGAGCGCGAAACACTAGTAATGTGCATTACAGTTTGCTAATTTAAGCGTTTTTGTTCCGTTGTGCAAGAAAATTTTGCACACGTGGCAGAAGATTTTTTCTTCCTGCGCAAAACTTCCTTTCTCTTTGCCGCAAAGAATCACTAGATTTGGCGTTTTGCTGCCTGGGATGCCCTTCGCCATTCCGTGCATTTTCTACCGACGCTCTGCTTCCACACACCGCATAAACACTATGCCGCTCCCAACGCTCACATCGCCCGCGACTCTGCATGAGATTCTCGAAGAACTCTATACGCTTCGCCGTTTCCATGCTTCGGCGGGTTTGCACCGTATTTCGGCGCTACTGGAAGCATTGGGGCAGCCGCAGAATTCCTTTCCGTCCGTTCATATTGCCGGCACAAATGGCAAAGGCACAGTTTCGTCGGTGATAGCCTCCGTGCTGCGCGAAGCAGGCTATACGGTCGGTCTCTACACTTCGCCCCACATTCTGCATTTTAACGAGCGGATTCGCGTCAATGGCAGCGCCATCAGTGATGACGCACTCTACAGCCTCGCCCGTAGCATCATGCCGCTTGTAGCAAGCCAGAACGCCACATTCTTTGAAGCCGCCACGGCGCTTGCTTTTCGTCATTTTGCTGACAGCAAGGTCGATATAGCGATTATCGAAACAGGCTTGGGCGGGCGATTAGACGCAACGAATATTCTCACCGCAGAAAATGTTCTCGCCACAGCGATTACCTCTATTGACTACGACCATACCGAGTATTTAGGCGATACTCTGCCCGAAATTGCTTCCGAAAAAGCCGGAATTATGAAGCGCGGTGTGCCGTGCATTATTGCCGAGTCGCGCCAGAGCTTGCGTCCAACGTTTGAAGACTACGCCAAGCGCCACGAGGCGGATGCACACTTTCTCAGCGACGATTGGAGTGCGGAGATTCACGACTGCAAGCCCGATTTTTCAATGACGCTTAGTCTCACTTCGCCCGACGCAACGCTTCGTGGGCTGGAAACGCACCTTTGCGGAACGCATCAGGCGCAAAATACACTCACCGCTTTTGCTGTTCTTCAGCATATTCAAGCAGCATTTCCCACCGCCTCCGACCAGTTCCGAAGCGGCTTGCAGAACATTACGCACAATAGCGGTCTTCGCGGACGTATTGAGCTTCTTCGCCCCGCGCCGCCAGTGGTGATGGATGTGGCGCATAATCCCGCCGGAATGGCAATGCTCATTCAAACGCTGGAACGCTGCGGCTACGCGGGTGTGCGCTGGAACGTTCTTTTTGCTGCTATGCAAGACAAGCAGATGGGCGCAATGCTGACCGCACTTGCGCCCATTGTGCGGCGCTTACACGTACCCACGCTCGCCTTTCCTCGCGCCCGTAGGGCTCAAGAAATTGTACAAGAAGCAGAGCGTTTCGGCATTGCCGCAACCGAATATCCGTCGGTGGCAAATGCGTGTGAATCGTTGTTTTCAGCAAGCGAGCCGACACTTATTGCGGGTTCGTTCCACTTGGCAGAAGAAGTCTTGCAGTGGTGGGAAGCGCTTTAAGACGTGCTTGTGTCGTTTGTTAGGAATCTTTCATCTTGCTTTCAGCAAAGTTTTTTGTATTTTGCTTGCATAGTTGATACATCAACTATCTATGTCTTCACAATCCAAATTTTGTATGAAATCACGATTCAGGGCATTTTTTAGTCGCTTGCGAGAGCGACTTCGCCGGACAAAAACAACCGTAGCTGCATTTGCACCACCGCCGCAACCCGCATTGCACGCAGCCCCCGAACCACTTCTTTTAGAAGCGGCAAAGGTGTATTACGATGAAACAGATGTTCTTTCGGGTAATATTCGCATTCACGTCGGGCGCTGGAACGTTGTCGGTGCAAAGCAGACGGTACTTCTTATTCACGGACTTTCGGCGAATCATATGTGCTGGAAGGTCATGGGAGAGTTCTTGCAGCAGCAGGGTATAAACGTTGTGGCAGTGGATTTGCGCGGTCGCGGTCGCTCGGACAAGCCTCGTGGCGATTACGGCACAAAAGCGCATATTCCCGATATGTGCGCTGTCATTGAGCAACTTGGGTTAAATACGCCCGGACGCGAAAAGCCAATTGTCATTGGTCATTCGCTTGGTGCGGCGGTGGGCATGGTACTGGCATGGAAACATCCCGAATACGTCGGCAAACTTGTGCTGATGGATGCCGGAGCGCCAATTAACCCCATTAACGCGCTCAAGGCGTATTTCACGATTCGCTCATCGGTGCAGCGTCTCGGCACGGTCTATCCCAACGCAGAGGCGTACATTGAGCGCATGAAGGCTATTCCCATGCTTCAGCCTTGGGAGGAAGTGATAGAAGAATATGTCCGCTACGACCTCGAAGATGTGGGCGAAGGACGCGTTCGCTCTAGCGTTCCGCCGTATGTGGTGGAAGCGGAGTACAATAGCATCGGTAGTTCACTCAGCATCGGCACTATTTTCAAAAACAATTTCTTGCACCCCTTGAAGCAGATTCGTCGAGTGATTGACAGCGAAATTTTGCATTTCCGCTATTCCGAACTCCGAATGCCCGTTCTGGCTATCGGCGCAGGCGCATATAACCTCCGTCCGGGCGACGAAATCTTGCCACCGAAGGGCTTGGAATTTTTGAAAAATCACATTCCCAACTGCACTACACACACCGTCGAAGGTGCAAACCACTACACGCTTATTTTTGGGAAATTCCCCGACCGCGACGCGGCGATACTTGATTTTATCAATCGGTGAGGGAATCCTTACATTTCACTCTATACGCACAAAAGCGGTACACATATTTTTCTGTGTACCGCTTTTGTGTTTTTCTTGAATTCAAGCAGTAGATGCGCTTTATCGCAAACGAAAGACTAAAATTATCGAAGCCCAGTATGGAACGGGCGTTGTGCCGATTTCAGCGGGAGAAAAAGCCAATAACTGTAAGGCGTTCAGGGCGGCGACATTAAATCGGCGGTCATCTGGAGTTTCAACGAGTATTTTTTTTATACTCCCTTCCTTGCTCACCAGCACCAATGCTTCGACATGACCAATGTAACCGTTTTTACCGTTCTCTCGAAGTTCATTTGGATAGACAAGATTTGCTTGCAGCTCGCGGCTATCAAAACGCGGCTCTCGGTCAACCTTTGTGGGTTTATACGGATCAAGTCCGGCTTCCTCGTCAATCATTTGACCGACTACGAGCGAATCTTTCACTGTGAGAATTGGAGCTGCCTGTTGCGTAAGGACACCGGAAGAAGAATTGTTCGCTGTTCCTTC
>JANYDO010000206.1 GCA_025363605.1 Candidatus Kapaibacterium sp. | reverse complement strand
CGATAATTTCCTCTTCAATAATATCACGGAGCCTTTTCAGGTCAATCACATAGCCGGTTTCGGCTGCGGGCTGCCCGGCAACAGTCACTTCCAGAACGTAGTTATGCCCGTGCCCGCGCGGGTTATTGCATTTATCGAAGATGGCTTCATTGCGGTCATTATCCCATGTAGGGTTATAGAGCCGATGCGATGCCGAAAAATGGCATTTGCGAGTAACGTACACCATGAGCGTTAGCCTTTCGGTGGATGATTGAGGTGAAAAAGTGTGGTAAAGTCGTCGTACAAAATATGAAGTACGGGATGCACTCCATGTGCAAGGCCAAATGCGGAAAATTGTCTTTTATCAAAAACGAAAAAGCCGCGTCTCTATTGTGTAAGACGCGGCGTAAAATATGCGGATGCGCTCCCAAGGCGCTATACATCAGGATACATGTCGCTTAAAAATTGTAGCCAAAGCCAACCAGCACTCTCGGCAGCATAAGTCCGCCTTGCAAATTCTGCCATGCTACATCAACTTTCACCGGATATTGTCCCAAGAGATACGTACGCAAGCCTGCACCGACCGATATCAACAAATCACCATCGGCAAGCCCGACGTATTGCTGGAAGGTATCAAAAAGCGCCCGGGGGGTATTTAAACGGAGCGTATTTGTCCACGCACTGCCCGCATCAATAAAGACTACGCCTTGCAGTCCGTTCAAAAGGCTATTCAGAAAGCCGGATATATTTTCACTGGAGAGAATTGGTATGCGACATTCAATGTTGGCAACAAAGAAATTGCGTCCTTGCGCATCGGCAATAGAGAATGCTCGCATCGGCATAACCGATTGAACAAAATACATATCTTCTGCGCGATTAAACGGCAAAATATCGGGCCCAAACGTGCGCCCTATCACCAGTTGCTCCTGTCCACCGGCAAGGAAATTTTGCGGCGTACCGCCTAGATTTGACCCCGCAGCAACGCGCCCGACTATCGTAGCGATATTTTTAATCGGAATATACTGCCGATAGTCGCCAAATACCCGCGCAAAGGACAGACCGGCCATACCCGGCACAGCATCTACTTGCACAAAGCCTCGTGAGCCGGAAATTGGTCCAAAATATCCCGTCTCACTATTATCAAGAACAAAGCGCAATTCCGGCGCAAGGATAAAATCTGAACGGTTCACCTGCGTTCCGGTTGACTGAAAACTTGCCCGAACAGTGTTCAGAGCAGCTAATTTCCCTTCTAAGCGCATCGCTTGAGTAAGCGGAAGCGTTGCTTTGAACGCTCCACCCCAATAGGTAAGCAAGCTGGGGATTGCTTCACGCTGGTCAATGATATATGTTCCTCGTGCATAACGGAAAAGACTTACTTCGTAGTCAATAAGCTCGGGCAAATAACTGTACGAAACGAATTGCTCATTGTTCCAATACGACAAAGGCAGAATGCCCACGGTCGCATACAAACGATGGTTGCCAAGCGGATCTGCCCAAAGCCCCTGGGCGGACAAGTCGAAATTACTACCAAGCGGCTGTTGATTTAGAACATTCAAACTTCCAAAGAACGTGTCGAATGACGGCGTAATAGACCACGTCAGCAAATTCAAGCCATATTCCATTGGTACAGAAGGATATTTCCCCGGAACGGAATAATCACTGGCTTCCAATGCTGTCTGGCGTGCTGTTTGTGCAAGAACCTCAGGTTTAGGCTCGACCATTTTCTGATTCTCGAACGTCAAATCTACTTTGCCATAGCCGCGAAGAGTGTCGGGCGCTTGCTGCACGATAATACCGTCGGCGACAGAACTCGCTTCTCCTCCCTCACCTCCGGGCGAGGATGGCGTGACAGCGCGTCCCAGTGCTTTCTCTGCCGCCGATTCGCGCTCCAGACTTTGCTTGCGTAGTTCGGTTGGCTCCGGCTCTTTGACTTTACGGTCAAGCGGCGCAATAAGAGTAAAGATATTCAGCGAACCTTTTTTCAATGCAGCAAGCGACATTTTCGCACCATCACGCGAAAGACCGAATTCGCGCATTCCGGCAAGAAGACTCGTGCGCGGGGTAAGCGTTTTGGCGATAAGATTAAAATCGAACACGTTATAGATACCATTGCGGTCGGAGACGAAGAAAAGTCGCTTCCCGTCTTGCGTAAGCGCAAGAGCTATTTTGCGCTCTTGGGGTGTGTTGGTAATGCGCTCTATCCGCTTTGTAGCAAGAGTCAGCGCATACACATCCGAACTCTGGACGGCATAATCCCACATGGCTACTGTTGCCGAAGATGCGTTTGCCGTTAGCGTTCCCATGCGGTTCGAGAGGAAATATACTATCTTTCCATCGGGCGACCATGCTGGTTCGGATTCGGTAAATACATCGTTTGTCAGCTTGGAGAGTTTTTTTGCGGCAAGGTCGTAAAGATAGAGATTCGATGCTTCGTGTTCACTGGCGGCAATGGCAATACTTTTTCCATCGGGCGCAAAGGCAATACCCGTAATGTTTTCCAAGCCAAGCTCAATGCGCTGCTGCGCACCGGTACTTGGATTTGCCAGCAAAATGGCATCAGTGCCGTTACCGGAAACAACGGCTGCAAGCTGCGTACCGTCTGATTTCCACGACAGCAACGATGCTCCACCGGGGCGCAGGAGTGAACGTTCCGGCTCGAAATCTCGTCCCATACCGGCAATGCGTTCGGTGCGCTTTTGTTTACCATCAAAAAGCACCATTACTTGCCATTGAGCGCTGCGCTCCGTGCTGCCTTGCGCCGAGAGATAAGCGAGTTTATCGCCTGTTTTATCATTCACCGGAGACCAAGCGGGATTGGAATTCATCTGGGAGCCGTCTCTGCCAGCGTCCGTTATGCGTGTGGAATTTTTTTCAATATCTTCATATTTAGCCGCATCTGCGCCGTACAACTCCTTGAGGTCACGCCGCCAAATCGTTGAAAATCCTTCCAAACTCAACCCAAATGTTGAACGAAAAGCACTTTCAACGGAGCGCAATCCGCGTGTGCGCGTCACAAGTTCTCCAATACGACCAGCACCAAATTTTTCACCAACATACCAGAAGAACGCATGACCTATAGGCGTACGCAGCGACGGCTCTAAAGCACTAAGCGATGAGGTGAAGCGGTCGCTGAGAATAATATCACGCAATGCCATATCAGTCTCCACGCTCATACCGTCATTACTCAGAAATTCTGCAAGACCGTCCGAGAACCATGCGGGCAACTCAAACTGCCCACCAACCGATTGCGGCATCACTGTTCCGTGAAAAACCGTATTCAAAACACCGCGAACAAGTTCACGAGTTAAAGAGCGCTTGAAATCATACCAATCGCCATTAAAGGCAACAACAATACGGTTTCGCCGAACATCGCTCAAATTAAGCGGATCCTTGGGAAGAAGAATATCGCGGGCATTGGACTGCAGTGCTGCATTGGGAGAGTTATAAATAATAACATCTACCTTTTCTGTAAACGACAATCCCAACGTGCGCTGTACCGTTTTGAAGGATTCCTCCAGCGTTGCGGCAGCATACTGCCCCAAATACGCACCGCCTTGATGGTGATAGACATCAAAACTGCGCGATTGGATGACGTTCCATTCAAAGCGTTGATATTGGGGGGACATTTGTCCAAACTGCTGCGCAAAAATCGGTGCAAAGGCGGTTAAAGAAAAACCGACGACGGCGACGACAAAGGCAACGAGAAGAGCGACCGTAGAAGTAGATTCCGAGGTGGCTTTTGTGCGGCAGGAGCGTGAAAGAAGAAAGCGATTCATGAGGATTCTCACAAAAAGTAAAGAAAACAGGAGGCATACTTGGGGAAACAGCACTCAGGAACGCTACGCGCCTCAGATTGCTGTCTCCATAGAAGAACGGCTTAGGGTATGAAAAGTTACACAACACTCACAGTGCGCTGCAATCACAGTTTACAGAAAAAAAATGAAAAAAGCGCATAGAAAATACGTGCGAACTCTTGGTTATGAGACGCACGGAAGCACGGTATCGTTTATTGTTGACTGCAAAAATGGTGTTATTCGGACGAGACAGCAAAAGGCAGCTTGAATTCAAGCAGGAAAAGAAACGGATATTACGGTTTTACCAGATAGGTCTTCAAACGGCGCTTCCAGCCTAGAAGCCAGCGATGTTCGTTGCGCTCCGGCGGTGCGTTTTCGATGCGCTCTGTTAATCGTGCTTCGGCAGAGAGAGCAAATTCTTTGAGCGCTGCCTTGCCTTCTTCCGTGCCATTCATCCCCTGAAGAACTTGCAACAATCCCCAGCCGCGATTGCCGTATTCCTCCGATGTTCTCACGCCTTCGCCTTTGAAATTAACATAGTCCGCCAGCACGTACAATCCCATCGGCGCTGCGGCTACGCGGTAGAACTGTCTGTGAATATGCTCGCGCTCTTCTGTGGACGCAGCGTCAAGAATTTTCTGGAGTGAGCTTTCCATGCGATTCGCAATATACCGGGCTTGCAGACTTACCGTCGAAGCAAGCATTGTGCGAAGTTCACGCATTTCCTCGCTTGAGAGCGCCTGCTGAAACTCCTCTCGTGAGCGCCAAGGGCATGAGCGTTCGCCGCGCTCAAAGGCATTTTTCAGCCACTCGGGAATGTAGATTGCGGCATCATCGCTTGCAAGCAAAAAATCTACTAAGCGCGGAAAAGCCTCGCCGAATGGCGCTCGACAGCCGGGCGGAAACCATATAAAATGACCAATGCCTAATGAAGCAAATTCTTCCCCTTTATTCCACGTAGTCAAGCCTTCCACGCTGCCATTACACTCGTTTTTCCAGATTCGATAGCCAATACCAAGCGCTTCCTCATCACTAAGAGTAAGTTTTCTAATTGGTATTTTTTTTGTCGAATTTGCAATAGCGTCAATCGGTGGAGATGCCGGAGGAGATTGATTTGACAACGATGCCGTCGAAGCACATCCGCTCCAGATGAACACACTCAGGCTCAAACCTGTAATGAGAAGAAGAAAGAGTTTGCGTTTAAGCATAGACAGCAACAGTTTTTGAGGATTATTCTCGTTGAAAATTTTCTTATTATTCCTCTCTCATACATTCAGAATGACATGAGAGGAACGCTATAAAAACAAGAAACGGAAGTTGTTCACCCCCCAGCGACAACGTCCGTCTCTTGCGTTTCTATGAAAATGATTTTCTTGATCTCTCTGCTTGCGACAGCGCCACTACTCTTGCCCATGATTATCGGCGTTTGCTGCCGGGATAATAATTGTCGGCAGAGGTATTTTCTTCATTGCCGCCTGTCGCAGTTGATACTCCTGCGAAGGGTGCATTGCCGGAATGATAAGTTGCACCTGCTCTATGGGCAACATCTTCAAGGCAACCGTCTCTACATTCTCTACGACATGAGCGCCCTTGTTCGCACCAAACGATGCCGTCAACGCAATCGCTCGCTTGTGCTTTAACGAAGAGTTCACCGAAGCGCTCAATGGCTCGTTTTCTACGCCCGCCACCAACACTTGACCACTAGGTGCGCCGTGTTCGCTATGCTGCTCTATTGCTGCTTCAGTGATACGGCTGCTTGGTAACTGTACTGATGCAGGAGCATCGCTGAGGCGCGGCTCTCGTGCGAGCATAGAGGCTGCAATACTTGAAATGGAGCGATGCGAAGCATCAAACGGTGCGCTCATTGGCTCCGGCGGTGCGATTTCATCGACTGCACTCACAAGTGCCGTACCGACCGAGTGCGTAGCGGCTTCCGTCTGCTTAAACGCTACTGCTTTCAGTGCGTCCATATCAACATGAACATTAAGAAGCGAAGCCAAATGAATTGTTTCCATCTGCTGCGCTTGCTCTTCTGCTCCGCTTGAATGCTCGTTTATTTTCAATGCCTCTGCTCCTGAAACCTTTGTTCCGTAAGGAATAGAATCCGTAATTTCCGTAAATGGCGTACCACGCATATCTTCAGGAGTCGACACAAAACGATTTGCAAAGAGTGTGCCAATAAGCGAAATGTCTGAAGTCATTACTGACCATCCCAACACAAAAGCAATCAATACCACCACAAGTCGCGCACTGTGCTTACGCGCTGCCGCTCTAGCCTGCGTCATAAGCGGTGGATTCTGCCGTGCTATTTCCATTTGCATCTGTGCAAATGCTATTTGCTGCAAGGTCCGCGAATACAGGCTTCTCGCCAAATAGCCATATTCCGGCAAGGTGGCTTTGAAGGCTTCGGCAAGTTTGTACTGCGGAACGCCCAGAAAATCCGCATACGAGGGCAAAAACGTTTGCATATACGCAGCCGGAAACCGTTCAAATTCATCGGTTTCCATAGCCATAATAGCGCTTTCACGGATTTTAGCGAACTGCTTCACATCACTAATCGTGAGCTTGCGCTCTTCTCTGGCAAGACGTAAAAGGGTTCCGGGCGTATACATGACAGATTTCCTTGAAAATTTCGTTATTGATTTCGCGTTGTTGTGTGTAGTTTTGTGCGTGTCGGAATGCTCAAAAAACGGCAACAGTCAAAGCAAATGACAGCACAAACAATTATGCAATTTTCGTGCCGATATATCTTCCAAACACCCCTCAAAGCCGCATCAATGCTGACTTTGCATGAAGTGTTTTATTGAATAATTCCCCTACTCTCTTCAAAAATAACGATGATAAACCTTATCCATTACAGTCGGGTTGCATACTATCAACTGGTGAAGCCCTTTTTCTGGCGATTGCTGTTTTTGGAGCGAACTCGCAATGCAAAAGCACTTTCACTTGACGAAGTAAGTCCTTTATTTTTCAACGGAAAAGACCACGAGGCACTTAGCGCAAATCTTCGGTCGGCACTCTCGGCAGAAACGATTACTCAGCAAGCAGAGGACGCGATTCAGCACCGCTTTGCGTTCTTTACCGAAACTCCACGTGAGCATGGCGAGCACATCAACTGGCACAAAGACTACGCAAGCGGCAAAACGTGGGAAGCGGACAGACCGGCACAAACGCTGGATTTTCTCACCTCCGAGAACGGCAGCGACGTAAAGTATGTGTGGGAGCTAAGTCGTTGCCATTGGTTTACGTGGCTGGGAAGCGCTCATTTGCAAGACACTACGAAGACAATGTATGCGGAAGCATTTGCCGGCGATGTGCGCTCGTGGATAGCGGCTAATCCTCTTGGAACGGGCATTAACTGGGCAATGCCGATGGAGGTCGCCATTCGCGCAACGAACTGGATTCTGGCACATTCGTTCTTTCATCACGCCCCGACGCTTCAAGCTGATTTTTGGCAAGCATTTACGCTTGCGCTTTGGCAACACGGGAAATTTTTATCCTATAACCTTGAATTTGTTCGCCACAATGCTAATCACTTTATTTCCAACGCTATGGGTTTAGTAGTTATTGGCGCGTTCTTCCGGCACAGGCGCGAGGGGCGGCGATGGCTGCGCATGGGCAAGCGGTTCTTGGAAAGCGAGATTCTACGGCAGTTCCCAAAAGATGGCGTACACTTTGAAAAATCAACTTCGTACCACCGCTTTGTTGTGGAAATGCTTACGATTGCAAGTATTTGTGCAGAACACGCCCAATCCCCTTTTTCACCCCTTTTTCATCAACGGCTTACAGCAGCACTAGGCTACATGGCGGCGTATATGCGTCCTGACGGCTCTGCGCCGATGATTGGCGACACCGACAACGGGCGGGTTGTACGATTTCGTGCATTGGAAGATTTCAACAATCATCTTTCGACGCTTCTTCTGGGCGCAACTCATTGTAAACGAACAGACATAGGCGATATATTTGCATCCGTAACCTCACCACATAGTGCCGACCAAAGGATATTGGCACATCCTACTGCACACGGAGTGCATCATCATCCGCAACCAAACAATACAAACGCAACAAATTCAACGACTAAACCTTCATCATTTACACCAGAATCTTACTTTATACGAAGCGGCTACATCGTTCACAATGCAGCAGATACGCATCTTTTTATAGATGTTGGCGATTACGGCATGAACGGCTGGGGCGGGCATGGGCATAATGATTGTTTGGCATTTGAATTTTGGTTAGCAGGACAAACAATTTTCACCGATAGCGGAACGGGTTGCTATACGGCAAACGTGAAGCTACGCACCGAACTCCGTTCTACGCAAGCACATAACACGGTAACGGTGGGCAGAAAAGAGCAAGTCGAATGGCTGGAAAGTAGTCTTTGGCGCATCAAACACGACGACCTTGACCCAAGCGTCCTCGAACTCAGAAGCGGCAAGCAGGGCGCGGCGCATACCTTCTATGTTCTGGCGGAACATTCCGCATACAAACAGCGTTTTGGCGTACAGCACCGTCGGGGCTTGAAATGTAACGGCACAAGCAATGAAGGAGAACTCTTGATAACGGACGAACTTATCCCTTTTGAGCAGGCTATGATTGGCATTTCGGGAACGGCGTATTTCCATCTCCCACCCGAAATCACGCCTATACAGACGACACCGAACACGGTACGATTAGAAATCGCAACCAACAGTAATGTTCGTTTAGAATTTACTGCGCAAAGCCCTATCACGGTCGAACAATGTCGTATTTCGCGCTTTTATGGAGCTGTTCGGGAAAGCTGGCGATTGGGAGTGGAATGTAGCTTGGACACACGGGCGGAAGCGCGTTTAACGTGGCGCATAGGCGCGTAGAAAGACCGCGAAGCAAGCAATGTTGATAAAAAACGCTGTTTTTTCCGTATTTCTGCGGAAATGTTTTGGCAAAATCCAGATGAATTTTGCTATATTGCAACTTCTCTGGCTTCAACACTGTGTAGATATGTCAATCCATACCGTTTTTGAGAACGGTATAAACTCCAAAACGAACCATGAACAACGCACGTTTAACGCTTTTTTCGGGAATGATTGTCGCAGCAGCGCTCTCGCGCATTTTGCCGCACCCACCGAATTTCGCCCCTATCAATGCCATTGCTCTCTTTGCGGGCGCGTACTTAGCGAATCGTAAAGCTTTTGCTTTCGCCGTACCGATTCTTGCGATGCTTTTGAGCGATACTGTTCTGGAAATGCTCACGGGCTGGGGATTTCATTCCGGGATGTGGGTAATTTATAGCACAATGGCGCTTATCACTCTTCTGGGCTTGCGCCTTGCAAAGAATCGCTCTATTATCAACACTGGCGCGACCACACTTGCTGCATCGGTTGTATTCTTTCTTCTGACGAATTTTGCTGTATGGGCAAATAGCGGGATGTATCCGCTTACCCTCGCGGGCTTGCAAGCGTGCTACATTGCGGCACTGCCGTTCTTCCAGAATAGTCTTGCGGGCGATGCGTTCTACGCGGTTGTGCTTTTTGGCGGCGTTGCTCTTGCAGAGCGCTTCGTTCCGTCTCTCCGCCCCGTACAAGGATAAAAAATAATCAAGAATGACTTCGCGTGGCAAACACACGAAGTTTTTGTTTGTTATTTTGCACGAACATTCCGACAAAGCAGCGCCTACCCGCTTGCTGACGACAAACGAGACAACTATAAAAGAATACGCGAAACACTATGAAACAAACAGTACTATTTTTATCACGATTGTGGAGTTAACCACTATGGCAACACTCAGATTTGGTAGCCGTGAGTTTGAAAGCTCACAAGCTGCACTGATTCGAGATATTGACCTTTCCAATAGCGCACTTGCAAACTTACCATCCGAAATCGGCTATCTCACCAGCCTTCAAGGTTTGGACGTAAGCGATAATGCGCTGACCTATCTCCCGCCGGAACTCGGCAAACTCACCGGTCTTCAAGAACTGCTTTTGGGCGGTAACGAGCTTGCTGCACTTCCTCCGGAGATTGCTCTCTTGACGGGGATTCAAGTTCTCGACCTTCACAGCAACAAACTCCGCCACTTGCCGAGTGAAATTGCTCTCTTGACCAATGTCCAAGAACTTGATTTACATGACAACAAATTGCGTACCATTCCCAGTGAAATTGGTTTCATGGTGCATTTGCGCAAATTAGATTTGTCATCGAACAATCTCCAGACGCTTCCGTCAGAGATTGCAAATCTCCGCAGCCTGCGCCAAATCTCGCTTGCCAACAATCCAGACCTTGATTTCGGTGATGCGTTGATGAAATTGGCAAAATTGCCAAACCTCAGAACGCTTATTCTTGACGAGAACGGTTTCAATTTCCTTCCGAAAGAAATCGGTCAGTTTGTGAATCTTGATGTGCTTTCTATTAAACGCAACAACATCAACATTCTACCGGGCGACATCGGTAATCTCGTACACCTGACCACGCTGGATGTGAGTGAGAACAACCTGATTGCTATTCCGAAAGAAATCGGCAATATGCTGAACCTTCACTATCTGCATCTCTCGCACAACAAAGTCACCGGTCTGCCGGATGAAATCGGTCAACTCTTCTACTTGCAGGTACTGAGCCTGAACTCCAACCGTCTGGAAGGCTTACCTACCGATGTTGGTCGTCTCAAAAATCTGCACTCGTTGGATATTTTGGACAACAAAATCCTCAAGAAAAACAAAGACGAACGTCTCAAAATCAAGCGTTTGCTGCCGAATACCAATATTTCTTGGCTCAGTATGCAAGATGACGAGTAAAAGCGCTTCGTGAAGAACAATGTGAAAGGGCGGAAGTCAATACGGCTTCTGCCCTTTTCGTTGGGAGTTTTCAGTAAAAGGGATTTTTTCGGCAATGGTCTCTAGCAAAAAAAAAACAGTTTTTGAAGTAGTATAAATAAAGAAAACCAAAGACCACAAACAATTTACTTTCAACAGCTTGCAGCTTTTATAGGGGGGGGTAAAAATCTCTTGCAAAATAGAATCAAGCAATGTATCTTCGTGCCGTATTCGTACAGTGTCGCTACTGAAATAGTGCACTCTTCTTCTGTTGCCTACGCTTCTTTTCGGA
>JANYDO010000160.1 GCA_025363605.1 Candidatus Kapaibacterium sp. | reverse complement strand
TGTGGTGTAACGCCCAATGTCATTAAGTTAAGCGTAAATCGTTATTTTTGAATATGAAAAAAAACATTTTTTTTGGAACAGATGCGCCGTATTCTTGATTCCATAAAGTTTCTGCGCCTCCATCGCAAGAGCCAAAGCGATGTTACGCGGAAGTGCAAACTCCCGTTTCCTCAGATGGTGTTGCTTGGTTTAACGCGGAGCGTTGAATCGTTGGTAGAACAGCCCCCTAAAAAGTTGGACAAAAAAAAGGTATTTTGGGTGAACACTTTTTAGGATATATTTGATGAGCAAACACCCCAAAATCTATAGCGCAGAAGAGAAATCTGCAATACTTCAGGAAGGAATTGCGGGCAATGTCACGCAAACCTGTCGGAAGTATGGTATCAGTCCAACGACGTATTATCACTGGCGCGACAAATTTGATGTCGGTGGCATTGATGGGCTCAAAGCACAGAAATCGGTCATCAATCCGGAGCTTCATCGCTTGCAAAAGGAAAATGAACGGCTTAAACGCTTGCTTGCAGAGAAAGAACTCATCATCAGCGTCAAAGGCGAGCTGTTAAAAAAAACGAGTATTCGTATGAACAGCGTCGTGAGGTCGCCCGCCCAATGATGCTCCACTACCCGCGCAAAAGCCGCATTATTCTTCGCGCCTGTGGGATTTCGCCGAGCACGTTTTACTATCGTGTGCCGACGACAATGCCATCGAAGCAGGTTCTTCGGCGAGGTCGCAAGCAAACGCACCATACCGCCGATACCGCCGGCGTGCTGCACGATGACAGTGCGATGGTGCTGGCAATGGAGCGCATCTTGAGCCAAGAATTTGCGTGCTATGGCTATAAAGCGATGGCGGCAGCCTTGCGGAGAGAAGGATTCATCATCAATCACCAAAAGCTCTATCGCCTGATGAAAGAAGCCGCCTTGCTCTCGAAAGGACGTATCAAGCGTGTGGCCAAGCGGCTTCTGGCAAAACGTGGTCGAGTCAAACCCACACGACCGTTTGAGCATCTGCAAATGGACATCAAATATGTCTTCATTGCCGGAGAAAAGACATATGCCTATTTGCTGACGGTCATTGATGCCTTTTCCCGATGCTTACCGGCACAGATGTTTGCTCGCTCTATCCGAGCCGTTGATGTGATTACGTTGCTCAATAGGCACGCACCCGACTGGACCAGCACGACCAACGTCTGCATTCGCACCGACCATGGCTCGCAATTCATCGCCAATAATCTGGCAACGGCATTGGATGAACTCACTATACAGCATGAATTTACACACCCCGGAGTACCAGAGGAAAATGCCTTTATTGAATCATGGCACAGCATCTTTCAGCGCGAAGTCACTGACCGATTTGAGTTTGAAACCTTTGAACAAGCACAACAAACTATTGAACGACATCGCACGTGGTATCAATTCAACCGCTTTCACGGCAGTTTGAACTACAAAACGCCCAATGAAGTTTTTCTGGCTTTTCAACAAAACAACATCATTCAACATTCCACCTAATCCCCGTTTTTTTTGTCCAGTTTTTAGGGGGTCAAACCAGTAAAATATTCCATTAACCCTGAATTGATGATCTATAGCCAATCGAAAATTATAGACAGCCTATTTTTTCATCACATATCTTCCATCGTCATGCGCCATTATATTATTCTGCTCCTGTTCAGCGTAACTCTTTTAGTGGGCGGTAATTCTTGTCAAGAGATTGTTTCTCCTTCTTCCGAGCAGTATGCAATGGAAAAGAAACTGACAAAATACAAATGGGAGTTCAAATACGGGATAGATGCATACACGCTCTTCCAGCCATGGTATCCAAGTCAGTTCAATACCAGCTATCAATATTTTGCCAATAAAGAATGCCGAACCATGACTATTGATAGTGCAGCAAACAAAAAATATATAAGCACTGGAACATGGAGAATAGTGGAAAACAGTCAGTTATCAACGAGATTGACCGGCAAACCCGATATTGATTCAATTATTACTGAACAAGAAAAATGGAAACTAGAAATTATTTTCAGCGACAAAAGTACATACAAAGCGGTTCTAAATGATTTTAGTTGGAAAGGCGTAGATATTAGGCTTGAGAACGCCAAAAACAAAAAGAATCATGCGTTTGAAGTTTTTGGTGAAGCGATACCCTCTGGCAGCCCTCTTGATGAATTGGATTTTACTGTTGATGCCTTCGAGCAAAGCATTGGTCAGCCGTGTGGCAACAAAAGAGACAATACCGTGAGCATGGTCGCGCAGGGAACGGATAAGGGAATCGGCGTTGAGCTTGGCTTCTTCGAGACTATCACACCAATAGGCAAGGAAGGCAGCAGCGTGGTCAATGGTCGTTTGCTCATAGAGGAAGGAGAATCGGTCTTGCCAAAAGCGCAGCAGGTCATGGGGTGCGTTTTTGGGGCGATGGAGGTCGCGGAACGCCCGATTGACCAAGCGGACAACATGAAAGCGGTCAAAGGTCATCACCGCTGACGGGAAGCCTTCGCGGCTGGCTTTGATGAACGCCGGCGACATATCCAACGACACCGCTTCGACGCGCTCCGGTGCGTCCATACGCTTTTGTACCGCCAGCAGAGATTCGGAAGATTTCCCGTCTTCCAATGCAAGGATCGTTCCTGTTTCCATATCAGCCACAACGGTGATATACTCATGTCCTTTATGGGTATTGGTTTCGTCGCAACCAAGATGTTTTGGTGCTTCAATGCCATTGCAGCAACATTCTTGGTAGGCTATTTCGGTGTAGGCATCAAATATGGTTTGAATGCGTTGCGGATATACCCCCAGATGACGCGCCACCACTGCTATCGAAGCCGTCATTTGAATCAATGCCAATACATGCGATTCAAAAAGTAGTGTGAAGCCAGTATTCGAGCGACTCCACGGCACTGGTAACTGCAGCGTCCGCCCATCGCTTTTGCGTTGATAGACTGGTACATCACACTCTATAAAACATGGATATTGAAACAAATGCAGATGCTGCCAACGCCGAGGGTGCTTGCTATGAAGGTATTCATAGCCATCGGGATGATAATCGGCGGGGACAGATACATGAAGAATGACCTCCTGAATCGCGCTGCCGCTCATCACGGTTTCTACACGGTTCAGCGTAAATGGTGCTTCTAATTGAAGCATCTGCGAGAAAAACTGTTCTGGACTGAGCATACTTTTTTCATGCAAGGTAACTCTTTTCCAACTGAAATCATTTAGAACC
>JANYDO010000153.1 GCA_025363605.1 Candidatus Kapaibacterium sp. | reverse complement strand
CAAAAATTCTGTATGATGCAGCGCTTCGCCTTTTGCTTCCAATGCCCGAATACGGTCTTTGAGCGAAAGGTAGGTGTCCAAATGCGCTTGCGGTTCGGCGGGAAGATACTGACGCAAGAGGGTAATTTTTTCATCGGTCAGCGCACGACCGTTGAAAACATCGCGCTTGGCATTGAGCAATTTTTTCTGCATCTCGGCTTCTGCCGTTGTGATAACGGTATAGATACAATCGGAGAGCGTTTGCTTGCACGTATTCAATTCTTGGCGACACGAGAAGAGTTCCTCGGCGATAGCGAACGTCGTGTGAAAATTCAACTCTTCAAAACGATTAAAAGCAGCACCGGCAACACGTACGAGCACGTGCGGAAAAATCTTAATAGACATACAGCAATGGAAAAGAGAGGGTAAAAAAAGGAGAAAACACATTGGCGAGGAAACTACGGAAAGGCGCGGGGGTGTGCAAGGAATATTTTTTTGGGGGGAGGGAAGCGCGAGTGATCTGATGATTTGGAATTATTTTGCTTTACCATTGGCGCGGTTTCTTCTTTCAAGCCAGCAAAGGCTTTTGTAACTTTGTAGCAGCCAGTTTTATCCAACCATCCCCAAAAAATACTATTGGCTTCTTTATCAGGCTTTATGCCGCCTGTTATTATTCCAGAAGAACCACTTCGCAAATGGGGTGAATTATGGCGAGGGACATTAAATCCACAAACAGGAAAATCAAAACGTCCCGACTGTTTTGACCGTCAGCAGTCTGTTAATTTTGCGGGATTTATTGATGAAGAGGTGGCAAAATCTTTTGCTGCTATGCTTGGCAATATTCCCGTCCGTCACGCAACAAAGGTACGACTTACACCACTTGAAGCAGATTGTGTCGAAGTCGGTCCAACAAGGATTATTGGCGGTGTGCGTCCACAAAATTTTGATGTTGCTTATCGCCCGGACGGACCGCGCATTGCGTTTGACAGTAAGACATTAAATGACCTATCGAGTGTTCGCAAAAATTGGCAAAACATGGTGAATGATTTAGCTACGGAAGCGGCAACAGTTCACACTCGTTTTCCATATGCGTTGGTCGCATTTATGGTTGTCATTCCAGAACCTGCTTTGGCTTCAAAACAACTTAGTGATTTAACTCGCACACTTGAGCGCCTTTCTACACGTAAGGACGTTCTCGACCAAACACACTTAGCTGAAGCAATTGCGCTGGTAGTTTGGAATCCCGACACGGGCAAAGTAAGTGAAACGACACCACCGGTTTCCTCGCCATTACGAATAGAGCAATTTTCTAACCTTATTTACCCTCATTATCTCAATCGATACAAAGGACTACCGCCACACGACGAAGTAAGTGATGACGACGAAAATGATGATGATGAAACAGTATAATTTTATTACCATGCCAATCAAGAGCCTAGGTCGTGTTTACAAACTGAGAAAGAAGTATATTTGCATTGAATAGTGAATACTCACAATCAAGCAAATATCTATGCCGGAAGAACATCGTTACGAACTAACGGACTACCAATGGGAACACCTGGCTCCTCACTTGAGCGGCAAAAACGGCGACATTGGTCGCCCATGCGATGATAACCGCCGTTTTATCAACGGTGTGCTGTGGATTACCCACTCGGGTGCGCCGTGGCGGGATCTTCCTCAGCGCTACGGCAAATGGGGAACGGTCTTTCAGCGATACAACCGATGGTCGAAAGCCGGGCGATGGGAAGCCATCTTGAGGCTGATTGCCGAAGAAGAAGGCGTTGACCTTGATTGGGTATCAGGAGATTCTACCGTCATCCGAGCGCACCAACACGCTGCCGGGCAAAAAAAAAGAACATGACGGTACACCAAGCCCTGATGCCTGTCTCGGACGCAGTCGCGGTGGGTTCTCCACCAAATTACACGGCATGAGTGATGCCTTGGGGAATCCTGTTCGCTTTCTTCTGACCCCGGGACAAGATGCCGATATTTCTCATGCTCAGGATTTGGTTGGCAATTACCGACCCGATGCGTTTATCGGCGATAAGGGCTATGATGCCGATCATTTTATCGAATGGCTTAAGAAACAGTCCATTGAGCCGGTGATTCCCTCACGCCGCTCACGGACAGTACAACGGCAGATTGATGAAAACTTGTATTGCGACCGCAATAAAATTGAGCGTCTGTGGAATCGCTTGAAACATTATCGGCGTATTGCTACTCGGTATGACAAAACAGCACGAAACTATCTGTCCTTCGTCTTTCTGGCAAGCACCATTCTATGGCTCTTGTAGAATTTGTAAACACGACCTAGGAATTATGCGTACAATAACAAAATCGGTGTTTCAAACAAATAAGGCTAACACCTCCGAACAAAAACTGCGTGGAGGCTATTATACACCGTTAGCACTTGCTACCTATTTAGCTTCGTGGGCACTTCGGACAGGGAACGAGAGCATTCTTGAGCCAAGTTGTGGGGATGGTAATTTTATTGAGGCTTTGCTTCAACGCTTCTCGACTTTGAGTAAGAGTAGAAAAAAGCGTATTGCAAAAATTATTGCTATTGAGCTTGAAGACCAAGAATTGCTGAAAGCACAACACCGAGCAGAGAAACATCCAAACGCAAGCAATCAACATATAGAATACCAATGGATATGCGACGATTTTTTCAGTGCATACAGTAATTTAGGAACGGCGAAAAAATAAGTAGCTAACCTTTACGCGGATAAATGACGTAATTCCATTGTCCCAATTGCTCATCAGGAACGATGTTCTTGTTGTCATGAAAATCGCGGGCAATAGTCCGCTTTGTTTGATACTGCTTGCGATTGGTTCGTACGCTTACCGTTAAGCCTGTTGATGTAGAGGTTTTGGCAATGCGCTCTTCGACCACTTCAATGGTACGGAAGACCGCCCCGGAACACGCTCTGGTAACATGAGGGAACAAGCGATGCTCAATCGGATTGTACTTTGAACAGTACGCCGGATAGTGGGCAAAGCGTATTGGGATGCCGATGGCATCAGCAACGCGCTGAAAATCTTCCTTTACCAGATGATGCCGACAATGATTCGAGCCGCCGCCATCACAGAGCACCAAGATGTCG
>JANYDO010000126.1 GCA_025363605.1 Candidatus Kapaibacterium sp. | reverse complement strand
ATTTCCCCAACGAATGAACTTTACTTCCGATTCCTACACGCCGTCGCGGAAATTCCAAGAGGACGCGGCGTTTATCTTCCAGTGTTTCCACGAAATGCTGACCGAGTTAGGCGAAACCAACCTCGCCGCTATGCTCCCGTGGCAAGATGACACCAAGACCCCAAGCGGCGTATTCTCAAGCGTGGAAGCGCACCGTGTCGAGATTCCCAAACGAATGCCGCAGATGTATTCCATCGCTTTCCAGCTTCTGAACATGATTGAGGAAAATATTGCCGTGCAGCACCGCCGCCGCCAAGAAACCGACAAAGGCGTGGGCACGGGGCGCGGGCTGTGGAAAGGCGTACTGGCGGGGCTACTCAAAGACGGTATTTCTGCTGAAGAAATCGCAGCGACGTTACCCAATATCCGCATAGAACCTGTGCTGACGGCGCATCCCACCGAAGCAAAACGCGCAACGGTGCTAGAACATTACCGCGAACTATATTTGCTGCTTGTCCGGCGCGAAAACCAGATGTGGACTCCTTTCGAGCGCGAGATGATTCGCCGCGATGTAAAGGCAGTTCTAGAGCGGCTTTGGCGAACGGGCGATATTTTCCTTGAAAAGCCCGATGTCGGCTCGGAACACCGTAATATGCTGCATTACCTGACGAATATCTTTCCTGAAACGCTTCCGGTTATTGATTCTCGCTTTGAAGAGGTGTGGCAGGAATGTGGCTTAGATACAAGTCTTCTCCAAACGTACGATGCCGTACCGCGTCTTGCCTTCGGAACGTGGGTGGGCGGCGACCGCGACGGACATCCGTTTGTCACCGCCGAAATTACCCGTACAACGCTTCAGGACTTGCGTTTGCGGGGATTGATTGTGCTTCGGCGGCGAATGCTTGATTTGACGCTCAAACTCAGCATTTCGGGTAGAATGTATGAGCCTTCGGAAGCATTGGTACAGAAAATTGAAGAATATACGGCGCTTCTGGGTGAACGCGGGAAAGCGGCGGCGGCGCGTAATCAAAACGAGCCATGGCGGCAGTTCTTGAACCTTGTCATGGCGCGGTTTCCGGTAGATGTGCAGCGCGATCATGCTACCCGGCTCAACGACTACGAAGGCGCATATCGTCTGGCTTCCGAACTCGAAGCGGATATTCGCTTGCTGATGGAATCACTCGAAAGCGTTGGCGCGACGCGCTTGGTGAAAAATGATGTATTTCCAGCGCTGCGAGCCGTGCAGACCTTTGGCTTTCATCTGGCAGTGCTGGACATCCGCCAAAATTCGACCTTCCACGACAACGCCGTCGCACAACTCCTTGCGGGATGCGGTGTAGCAGATGGCGAAAATTTCCCAAATTGGTCGGAAGACGAGCGCCGTGCCTTTTTGCTCAGGGAACTCGAATCACCGCGACCTTTCGCGCTTTCCGGCGCTCGCATTGGCAAAGAAGCCGATGCCGTGCTGGACTGCTACCGCGTCGTGCGCGAGCATTGCGACAAATACGGCGTTGCGGGCGCAGGTTCGCTCATTGTGAGCATGACGCGAAACTTGTCGGATTTGCTTGTGGTGTATTTGCTGGCGCGAGAAAGTGGCTTGGCGTTTAATACGCCGGAGGGCTTGGTGTGCCGTCTGCCGGTCGTGCCGCTTTTGGAGACGATTGACGATTTGAACAATGGTGCGGGTATTGTACGGGCATTTTTGGAACATCCGATGACGCAAAGAAGTTTGGAGTTCCAGAAAAACGAGCCAACGCAAGTCCACAAGCCACGCCGCGCTGTGCAGCAAGTGATGGTGGGCTACAGCGACAGCAACAAAGATGGCGGTATTCTGGCAAGCCAGTGGAATCTCTACACCGCGCAGCAAGCAATAGCGCGGGTAGGCGAAGAGAAAAACGTGGATATTCGCTTTTTCCACGGGCGCGGCGGAACAGTGAGTCGTGGTGCGGGTCCGATGAATAGTTTTCTGGAAGCCTCGCCACCGCTTGCACTCACAGGAAACTTCCGCATGACCGAGCAAGGCGAAACGATTGCGCAGAAATACTCCAATATCCCAACCGCCGCATATAACCTAGAACTGATGCTTGCCGGAGTAACGAATGCGACACTCCGCAATGCGCATCACCTCAAAAAGCCGCATGAATTTGACTCGTACTTGGGTGAGTTTGCCGCATACAGCCGCCGCGTGTATGAAGGGCTTATCCATGCGCCAGACTTTATGACGTTCTACGGACAAGCCACGCCGATAGACGCTTTGGAGCAAAACCGCATTGGTTCGCGTCCCTCGCGCCGCACAGGCAAGCGTACTCTAGCGGACTTGCGGGCGATACCGTGGGTCTTTGCGTGGAACCAGTCGCGGTATTATTTGCCAAGTTGGTACGGCGTGGGCAGCACGTTTGAAATGCTCATGACGGAGCGCCCCGACGATTTCGAGCGTGTCCGATCTAGGATTCCAACGTGGGAACTGCTCCAATACGTGCTTGGCAACGTCGAAACAGGCTTGGCATCGGTCAATACGGACATTATGCGGATGTATGCGGATTTAGTCGAAGACACAGGTATTAAAGACCGCTTCTTTACGATGATTCTCTCGGAGTACGCCCGCACACGCACCATGCTGACGATACTTTTGGGCGGAAAATTTGAAGAACGCCGTCCCCGCTTGCATATTTCCTTGCATCTCCGCGACAAGGCGCTTGCTCCCTTGCACCGTCAGCAGGTGGCATTGCTCCGCCAGTGGCGTGAGGAGCAAGAGCAAAACAAGATAACGGAAGCCGACGCATCGCTCATGCAGCTTTTTATGACCATCAACGCCATTTCGAGCGGACTGAGGAATACGGGTTGATGCTGCTCGTTCAAAGTTGCAACAATCAATGTTTCGCAAATTTTTAGTGAATTTTTCAAGTCATTGCTTCATGCTCATTCACGATTCTTTCGCTACTGTTCGTCCTGCCCGCTTTGCCGGTTCGTGTTATCCGGCAAACGAGCAAAAACTGTCAGATTTACTTGACAGTGTGGTTGTTTCGCCACACCACCTGACACTTTCTGGGAAAAGTGTCAGAAAATCGGCACAAGCAATCATCGCGCCTCACATTGATTTTCGAGTGGGGCTTTCCGCTTACGCTCCGGCGTATTATGCACTATCGGACACAGATGCAGACGTGTTTGTGATATTGGCAACATCGCACTACGGCTGGGGAAGCCTCTTCATTCCTACGTTTCAGCACTTTGCCACGCCGCACGGTGTTGTCAAAACTGACCATGAATTACTGCGCAAACTCTACGAAAAGTTGCCTGACCTTACGAAAGACGATTCTGCACACTTTGAGGAGCATTCTATCGAATTTGAGGTCGTTTTCTTACAGCGTTTTTTTGGGTCTCGTGATTTTTCTATCCTGCCCATTCTTATCACATCGTTTTATCCCTTCGTGCAATCGTATAAGCAAAAGCAAATATTACCCACTACAAACACAGATTTTATGCGCTTTTGCGATGCTTTGCGGGAAATTCTGGCAGTGTCAGGAAAGAAAGTAGCATTTGTGGCAAGTGGCGATATGGCACACATCGGACGGAAATTTGACGACCCCTACGATGCCTCAACGATGCTGGCAACAGTCGAAGAAGAGGATAAACACTTGCTTCACGCAATGGAAACAAGCAATGCAGATGAGTATTTCAGACGTATTGCGGCGGTGGAGGATGCGTACAAAATTTGCGGTTTGCCGCCTGTCTATACAATGCTGGAACTTGCTCATTGTACCGATGGCTCAAGCCTTGCCTACGAGCAATGGCACGAACGCTCGACGCGCTCGGCGGTAACGTATTCGAGCATGGCATATTACGGCATGACGTTGTAACGAAATTGCGGCAACGTCAAGTGCTGCAAATGCTTACTCTAACAAGTATTTACGCTAACAAGTATTTACTCTACAAGATGGAATACGTTGTCCGGTGTAGCAAACTGCTCTTTGATGTCCTTCAATATCTCGCGTAAGCGCTTGGTGATATTCGCGGGATAGAGCTTCGGATTTTGCTCGGCTTCTTTCACTGTCTGCGGCACGTTCAGAACGCGATATTCTGTGCGTCCTGCATCACTGCGATATTTGTCAATGTAGGTTGGCGTATAGCTCAAGCCAACGATGCTTGCGGCTCCATTGACTGCACTCTTCTCAATCTCCAGCCAAACGATTACTCCCGTCTCACGAGGTTTGGTGCGCTGTCCCGAAATGAAATTGCCCATCGAGTAAATAGCGGGAAACCTAAGCGTATCCAAATGCCCATCTGCAACGCGTACAAGACCTTTATTTTCAACAGTTTGAACCACGTGCGGATGCGCACCCAACAGCGCATGAACACCGGCACGAAAAAGCCATTCGGCAAATTTACGCTGGTCGGCTCTGGGCTGCAGCTGATATTCCGTCCCCCAATGCAGCGACGCAAGAATAATATCGGGGCGCTCCGCAGCCGTAAGACTTTGCAAATACTGAATATCGGCGCGTATCGCTGCTGAATCTACGATATTGACCGTCGTGCGGTACTGCATCGGCGCAGCGCCGCCATTTAAGCCGTAGGCATAAGCAAGGATACCGATTTTTACCCCCTGCACATTCACGACAAGCGGTTTCGAGCGCTCTTGTTGTGAATCTGTTGTGCCGGTGTGCGGTATGCCAAGACTGTCCAGCACTTCCAATGTACGCTTCACGCCGAAGTAGCCTCGGTCAAAAGAATGATTATTCGCCGTTGTGAGCGCGTCAAATCCCGCTTGCTTGATAGCGACGGCGTAGGAATCGGGAGAGTTAAACGCCGGATACCCCGTATATTTCTGTGCTTTTCCCGCAAGAACCGTTTCAAGATTCCCAAACGCAAAGTCAGCTTTGGCTATGAGCGGTGCAATGTGTGCGTAACACGATGTATAATCATACGTTCCGTCTTTTTGCAGAGCCGCCGACACTTGCGAATCATGGCACATAAAATCACCCACCACTGCTACGCGAATTCTGATGGTTGCTTGTGTCGAGATAGTTTGTGCGGGAAGTGAGGCGCAGGAAAGAACAGCAAAAAGAGCAAAAAGAACAGCAAAGCGATTGAGAAACATAGTCAATATCAGGATGAGTGAGTAAAAATCATTGAGGAGAAGTCATAAAAAAAAACTCATCGCCCAGTGCAGCGTTGCCAATGTGGCATAAACGCTGCTTGGGCGATGAGTCGGGAGTTTTTGCTGTTTCAGAAAACTGAAAGAGCGCTGTTAGTCCTGCATTGCTGCAATTGAGCTGCCATGCATTTTCGCACCGGTACGGACATTCAAGATAGCACCGTTCGGCGTGATGCTGCTTGGTACACTACCAAGCCGTTGCGGCGTGAGTTCGTCCAAATCTGCCGGGCGTAAGCGACGCGCACCAATAAAACGCTTTTTGTAATAATCAGCCGTCAGCGACGACACTGTTACGCCATAGCGAGAACTTGCGTGAGCGAAGAGATTATCGCCGAGATACATACCCACGTGCGAAACATAGACAGCACGACGGGTATTAAAGAAAATAAGGTCGCCGAACTGAAGTTTGTCGCCTTCGCGCACTTGCTCACCAACTGTTGATTGATTTGCTGCGGTGCGAGGGAGAACAATGCTTGCTACCATGCGGTGAACTGCACCGGTAAATGCAGAACAATCAATTCCGCTGCGTTGTGTGCCGCCATAATAGTATGGTGTACCAATCCAATCCATCACTGCTGCCATAAGATCACGCTTGCGCAATCCAGACTGCGTAATGACTTCTGCTCGCGCATTGCCGGACTCAGGGTCAACGGTGCGCATATACGATGTCCAGAGCTTCTGGAAAGAATTGACATCGGCAGAGAAACTTTCTGACATATCGTCTTCAATTTCTTCATCGTCGGCGGAAGAAAGACCGTTGAAATCAAGCTCATCGGTAAGGTCTTCGCCATCGTCATCTATGTAACGTTGCAGATTAGGGTCGGGACGATATTCGATTCCCGCCAGAGCTGCAATTTCTTTGCTTGATTGAAGGAAGGCAAGCGCCTGAGTTTTACCTTGAACAGTGTTACAGGCTACGTGATGGCGCTTGTATTTATGCTTGGTATATTTGTGCTTGGCTTTGTATTTCGTGCGAGCGCTTGTGGCTTTTTTCTTGAGTTTCATTGCGGCTTGTAACGGCAATGAAGGAAGAATAAGGAAAATAGCAACAAAGCCTGTAATTAGCATCCACAGAGTACTTTTCCAACGATGCATTACGCCTCCAGAGAAATTATGATGCAAAAAAACCTATAAATTATTACGGCATTTTTGGGCGATTTTTGACGACATCAAGACAAAAATATGTACCCTACTTGTGCGGTATTGGTATTTCGATCATCTCTGAACAAAACTCTGGCATACACTTTGAGAGATATTCTCTACTGCAATGATAATCACAATGACATTTATGGCTACTATGTGCAATAAAACAAAGCCTGTACCGAGAGGTTGGTAGTTCAGGGATACGAAAAACCTGTGCAGACTGTATCACAACAAAACAAATAGAAAAACTATTTGATTTGAAGTGTACATAAACTGAGACAAGAGCATTACTTCTTTGTCTCGAAAAAACGACGGCATTACATTCCTACCTCAAGTAAAAGGTAGAAATTTTCTTTTTGGTAAAGAACACGAAGCCGTAATATACAAAAGCCCGTCAAAACAGAAAAGCAAAAAATCTCCTTTGCTCCTCTCTTGATTCGTTGAAATCCCTCTAAAACGTTTATTTCTTTTCGCTTCGGAAAATTTCCACAATTACTTTTCCTTCCGTTGTAATACATCCACGGTACATTCCTTCGCTATTGAACGGCATAGCAATATTGCCTTTTGTATCTATTGCGATAATACCGCCCGAACCACCGCGCTCCACAAGTTTTTTCATCACGACCATATCTGCCGCCGCTTGTAGTGTCATCCCTTTATACTCGACCAGCGCTGCAATATCATGCGCAACAACGCTCCGAATGAAATACTCTCCATGCCCTGTTGCCGAAACCGCACACGTCGCATTATTGGCGTATGTACCTGCTCCGATGATAGGCGCATCTCCAATGCGTCCGTATTTTTTATTGGTCATGCCTCCCGTCGAAGTAGCTGCCGCAATATTTCCACTGTTGTCAAGGGCAACCGCACCTACGGTACCAAACTTTTTGCCTTCATGTGACCATTCACGAAGAGGAGCGTCGTCATCGTACAAACTGCTCCGTTTGTTTTTGCTTGTAGAATCACGTTTGGGCGCTTTGGCAGCAGGAGTTTCGTCAGGCGCGAGAGGCTTCGCAGCGTCCTGTTGCTTTGCCCGCGTGAGTTCTTGTGCTCGGCGCTCGGTAATGAAATAATCATCCGGCATCCGCACAAAACCTTGTTCTTCGGCAAAGCGCTCTGCACCTTTGCCCGCAAGCATCACGTGTTCGGAGTTCTCCATCACTCGACGCGCTAAAAGTATTGGATTCTTCACACCACGCACACCGGCTATTGCTCCTGCTTTCAACGTTTTTCCGCTCATAATAGCTGCGTCCAATTCTACCGTACTGTCGGCAGTCAGAACAGCTCCTTTTCCGGCATTGAAAAGCGGCGAATCTTCCATGATGGTCACGGCTGCTGAGACCGCATCCATACTCGTCCCACCACGCTTCAGAATCGCGTGTCCGGCTTCGAGAGCTTGCGTCAAGATAGCGCGATATTGCGTCTCGGCTTCCGGTGTCATGGCGCTCCGCCGAATCGTTCCTGCTCCACCATGAATGGCAATAGCAATAGGCTTTGCGGTCGTGTCCGCCGGAAGAATGGTTTTTCTGTTGTTCATGGAAAATGCTTCAAAAGCACAGACAGTAAAAAATACTGCTACAAGACAGTAAAGATGATGGTGTGTGGTTCGCATTGGTTTTGTTTGAGTAAAAGTGATACATTTCGCCTGAAGTGTTTCGTTAAGCGTTTCGCTTGAAGCGAAAAATATACGGAAAATATTTGTACTATCCGCGTCAAAGCGGTAATTTATGTGCCTCTAAATGAGTATCTATCACGTCATAATTTTGCTTGGAGATTTACGCAATGATAGCAACAGCTCTCGAATCAGTCGTTCTTAATGGAGTGCAGTACCAGTCGGGCTTTGGCAATGAATTTGCCTCCGAAGCTCTTCCAAACGCACTTCCGGTGGGGCAAAATTCCCCTCAAAAAGTTCCGTATAATCTCTATGCCGAGCAAGTAAGCGGCACAGCGTTCACGGCTCCGCGAGCGCAGAATCGGCGTACGTGGCTGTATCGCATTCGCCCCTCGGTCGTCCATACGCCGTTTGAGCTAATGGATAACAACCTCATTCGCTCCACACCGTTCGATGAAACTCCGACTTCGCCCAATCAACTGCGGTGGAATCCTCTGCCTGCGCCAAGTGCCGGAACGGACTTTGTACGCGGTATGGTGACAATGGGCGGCAATGGTGATGCTGAAACGCACAATGGCTGTGCTATCCACCTCTATGTGGCTAATACATCCATGACGGATAGCTACTTCTACAACGCTGATGGCGAAATGCTGATTGTAGCACAAAAGGGACGACACATTTTCAAAACGGAATTGGGGATTTTGGAAGTATCGCCCGGTGAAATTTGCGTGATTCCGCGCGGGATTAAATTTCAGGTGGAAGTGTCTGATGATGATGAGATACGCGGCTATATTTGCGAAAACTATGGTTCGCCGTTTCGTTTGCCCGACTTGGGACCCATTGGCGCAAACGGGCTGGCATATCCGCGTGATTTCTTTTCACCGGTGGCGGCGTTTGAAGAAAAAGATGGTGATTTCCGCGTCATCGCGAAGTTTCACGGCAATTTGTGGCAAGCAAACATTGACCATTCTCCGCTCAACGTCGTAGCTTGGCACGGCAACTACGCGCCTTACAAATATGACTTGAATAAGTTTCAGACTATCAATACTGTCAGTTTTGACCACCCCGACCCATCTATCTTTACCGTATTGACCGCCCCGTCAGAGATTCACGGCACGGCAAATATTGACTTTGTGATTTTCCCCCCGCGCTGGATGGTTGCCGAGCATACCTTCCGCCCGCCTTGGTTTCACCGCAACTTCATGAACGAGTTCATGGGCTTGATTTATGGTGTGTACGATGCAAAAGAAGAAGGTTTCGTGCCGGGTGGTTGCAGTCTGCACAACTGTATGTCGGGACACGGACCGGACGCAGCGACCTATACAAAAGCCGTTAATGCTGATTTGAAGCCACATTACATTGATTCCACCCTTGCATTTATGTTCGAGACCCGTTTTGCGGTGAAGCCGACAAAATTTGCTTTGGAAACCGGCACACTTCAGCGTGATTACTTTGAATGCTGGCAAGGCTTGAAATCAACATTTGACCGTTCTTGGCAGCCGGAGAGTACAAAAAATGGGAAGCACTAAAAATCTCAAGCCTTGACATTAACAACAATAAGAGCAATATCGTCGTGAAGCGGCTCATCATCTACCCAATTATCGGTTAATGTGTGTAGTTCGAGCAAAATAGCCTCTGCACTGAGTGGTGTGGAGGCCTTGCACATCCGTGCGAAGCAATCTTCTACGCGCTGTGTGCCTAGCTCATCACCAGATGCATTGAACAGTTCAAGAATACCATCGGACATAAGAAGAAGCGTGTCACCCGTTTGCACATCGAATGTGATAGCGGGATATTCTGCGTTATCTATTGCACCCAAAACGATACCTTGTGAGCGAAGAAATTCCACACGCTGCGTTTCTGCACGGAAAAGCATCATCGGCGGCATCCCTGCGCCTGCCATGTCTATTGCCCATCCGCTTGAGTCTTGTTTACGGCGGAAATGGAGCAGCGAAAGGCACATAAACATTCGCTGAAGGCGCATTTGCTTAATAGTTTGCGAAATCATACCGACCGTCTCACTAAGCGAATAATCATGCACTAGCGCATGAAAGCTACTTTTTACGAGCGATACGAGCATCCCAGCGCGGACTCCATGCCCTGTCGCATCACCGATAGCAAGCGTTAGTCCGCCGTCGGGTTCTTGAACGTAATCATAATAGTCCCCGCCCACTTCCGTTGCCGTGCGCAAGGCGAAAGCAATATCTAAGCCTTGTATCTGCGGCACACGGGCGGGCAGCATAGAAATTTGGAACGCACGTGCTTCGTTCAGTTCTTGGGTCTTACGATTGTTTTCTATATCGAGCAGTTTATATGCTCGTTCCAGCTCTTGTCGCTCTTTTTCGCTTACCCCCAAAACGGATTCTAACTCTACATTCTTTTCTTGTAGTGCTCCGTTGGTCATCTGAATTTCTGCGGCTTGCTCTTCCAACAGATATTTTTGCTCTGAAATTTCTTTTGTGCGCTCTTCGACAAGTCCTTGCAAGCGACTGTTCAGAACAATCATTCGCCGCACACGGAGGCGATAGGCGAGAATAATACAGCCAATGCCCACAACGACTACTAGACCGTGGAACCACCATGTAGCCCACCACGGCGGATGAATAATAATGCTGACCGTCAGACCTTCGTTGTTCCAAACACCATCGCTATTTGCGGCTTTGATGTGGAGCGTGTAGGTGCCGGGGTCGAAATTTGTGCCGGTAAACCGACGATTCTCTCCCGTGTACACCCAGTCTTTGTGTACTTCGTCTATCCGGTAGGCGTATTCATTACGAGCAGAATTTGTAAAATCCAACGCCGCATATTCCAATTCAAAATTATCATTATATTCGAGTTCAAAAGATGTTGTTCCTTGAGCAGGAGCAGCATCTATGCCTTTTTCACCAAAGATACGAAAGCGCACTAATGCCACAGAAGGCGCAAGAAAATTATCGCGCAAGGAGTCGGGATGGAATGCGACGAAGCCCGTTCCCACGCCAAAAAGCATCATGCCCTCGGTCGTACGAAAATATGCACCTTTGCGAAATGCACTACTTTGTAATCCATCCGACGAACCGTATGTGCGAACAAGCGGCTCGGAAGCATTATTGCCGAACATCAGCGAAGCGAGACCACGACTGGTACTAAGCCAGAGTTTTCCGCTTTTATCGCCCAGAATACCGTATATCGTTTCACTCGGCAAGTGATCCTTTTTACTGAAGCGTACGCTGGTCGCGGTGCGAGAATTGAAGCGATACAAGCCGCCGCCAAGCGTTCCAAGCCAGATGGTATTGTCAACTCCTTCATATATGGACAGTATTGGCGCGTCCGGCAAACCATTTTGTGCCGTGCGAATATATGCCGTAAACGTATTTGTTACGGGGTTATAGCGGTTTAGTCCGTTGTTTGTACCCGCCCACAACGTCCCGTCATTGCCGACAAGCATTGCAAAGACAAAATTATCGCTAATGCTTCCGGGCGTATCGGAACTGCTCCAATAATTTACAAACGTCTTCGAGCGTGGATTAAAACGAGATATACCGCCACCTTGTGTCCCAATCCAGATGTCGCCCGACCTGTCTTCTACGAGCGCCGTTACAAGGTTGTCGCATAAACTCTGGCTATCATCGGGAGAATTTTGGAAGAGCGTTTCAGCTCCATTGCGGTTTATCCAAATAAGACCGCTCTCTGTACCAAGCCATGTACCGCCCTGCGTGTCGTGTAAAACCGATGTGACGGCATACTCCGATGCAACCAACCGCTCCGGAGCGTTATGGACATAAACGACAGCACCACTTTGTGTGCCAAACCATGTTTCGCCATTCATTTTGTGCGCAACTGCAGTAACGACGGGGCTGGGAAGACTTTTTTGGAGTGGATTGTACTTAACATTGCGAAAGGAAGATGTTTGCGGCACATACTTATTGATGCCGCCGTTTTGGGTACCGAACCACAGTACGCCTGAACGGTCTTGACGAATCACGGTCACATTGTCATCGCTGAGGCTTTGAGCATCATTTGGATTACTTGTGTGCTGCTGCCACATTCCGACATCACTGGAAACCGTATTGCGCGAGAAAATACCCATCCGCGTCCCAGCCCACAGCGTACCTTGTTTGTCAATGGTAAGCGTTTGAATAATAGTTGTGCGATTGCCTTGACTAGGGTTCTGCTCGGCAATGGCACCAAGTGGTTCGACAAAAGAGAATTCTGCGGTTTCGGGTAGGAAGCGCCATAGCACGTTATCGCGGGTACTAAGCCAGAGATGCCCCCTACTATCGAAGGACATAGCGGTAATACCCAGACTCATTTCATCAGGTGATTGAGGAGCGTCGGGTTTGAAAACACTAAACGTAGTGGTAAGCAGATGGAGTTTATTCAAACCGCCGTCGCGCGTACCAAGCCAAAGATGAGCACGATTCTGGGGGTCGGGAAGCATCGCTATCACGTCGTTGTCGCTGGGACCTTTACCACGTCCTTTTTTATCCGCCTTAAAAAACGTCCATTCGCCGCGAGCAACATCCAGCCTGTTCAGTCCACGCTTGGTACTGACCCAAAGCATACCACGCGGAGCTTCGACAATGGAGCGGATAAGATTATTACTGAGAGAATTGGTATTGTCGGGATTATGACGATATGCGGTAAAGCGTCCTGTGGTGCGATCAAAGCGCTGCAAACCATTTTGCGTACCAACCCAGAGCATACCACTTTCGTCTTCGTAGAGAGCCGTAATAGCGTTATTAGCAAGCGACGTAGAGTCGTTAGGGTCGTTGCGGTAGATGATAACCGTATAGCCGTCGTAACGATTCAGCCCGTTACTGGTACCAACCCAGAGGAAACCTTGTTTATCTTGAAGAATTGCTGTAACGTTCGATTCTGAGAGCCCCTGCTCGTATGAAAGATGCTCAAAAACGAGATTCTGTGCGGGCGCAACACGTACAAAGAGCGGCACAAAAACACAAATGAGCAAAAGGAAGAGCCTAAACCACGAACGGCGAGGAGTAACGCAAAAAGGGCATCGCTCAGAGGCTTGGAATCCGGCTCGCAGGCAACGAATACTTCCAAGTCCAAGCATATACCCTCTCCGTTAAAAATGACGATGATGATTTACTCGCTAATCAATCTAACTATTTCATCGAACTGACTTTTGCCAGTCCGCAAACATCTTTGTTGATTTCTTTTGGTTCGCCAAAATAGATAATTTTCGACACACCGGAAGCAGAAGCAGAAAGATATTTTTCAGCATACACAACTGCTTTGCAAGCACCATCTACTTCGACGATAACTTTTTCTGCAATAAGATCTTTCACATTGACTGACGATGCACCCGATACTTCAAGCATAAGTTTTTTCACTTTGCCGGAAGCCTCCAGAACGCACGCGCCACTCAATTCCACGTCCAGCACGTCGCCGCTTATGCCGCTTGCTTTCATCACATTTGCACCAGACATATCAATGCTGTTCAGCGTTTGCATAGAAACACGCACCACAACAGCACGTTTACTCGATTTCCACGCTGCGCCGCTAATTTCCAAGCGTCCATCGCTAATATCAGTTTCGATGTACTTCACAATATCCGGCTCACCAACAACTTCAATCTTCGGATCTTGCTTGCAAACTACCTCGACGGTGATACCTCCACCATTAACCTCAATTGCTGTGAAATTTTTCGTAACGCGGCGTTGCTCAACAATTTCTTCCGTCCCATCCACTCGCATAGTAGAAACGGCTACGCTGCGATTAAGAAGATGAGTTGCAAATGGAGGAGGGGTAAAATTTCTGCTGAGGGCGGTACCGGAGGTAATGCCGATAAAACCGAGTGTCAGCGCAAAAAAAGAAGCAGAGCGTCGCATGGCGGATAAGGAATAGCTTTGGGAAAAATCATCACAAATTGTTGTCTACAATCATGTACGCGGTTGCGTAGAAAAAGTTGCAGCTTTTTTAGTGCGCTATCGTCGCAAGACCGGACGGAATCCCATGATTTTTCTGGCGAGACTCTTCTGCCATGCGCTCTTTGTAGGCAATGACCTTTGCTTGCAGCTCTTCTTCATGTGATGCAAGAATCTGCACAGCCAGTAAGCCAGCGTTTTTCCCTGCACCGATAGCAACAGTGGCTACAGGAACGCCGCCGGGCATCTGCACGATGGACAACAGCGAATCTACGCCCGCGAGCGATTTAGAAAGAATCGGCACGCCAATAACCGGCAACGGCGAATAAGCGGCAACCATACCGGGCAAATGTGCCGCGCCGCCTGCTCCGGCAATAATAACTCGTAAGCCGCGTGAATGAGCCGTTGTGGCGTAATCCGCCATATCTGCCGGGGTGCGGTGCGCAGAGATAACGCGTATTTCAAACGGAACATCAAATTCGATACAAACGCGGGCAGCTTCTTCCATCGTCGGCAAATCAGAATCGCTTCCCATGATTATACCCACGAGTGGCGGCTGCAAGGGATGCTGCTCTGCCGGTTCTGCTACTTGAATAGCTAGTGAATGAGGAATAAGCTGGGATTTCTGGCTCATAACAACGTGAATATTTAATTGGAGGCGTGTATTGCAGACAAGAAACAAAAATGCCTCGCCACCGGGGGGATGTGATGACAAGGCATGCAGCATAAAGAGGATTTCGGTTGTAAGAAACCGAGAGCGGGAAACGAGACTCGAACTCGCGACATTAACCTTGGCAAGGTTACGCTCTACCAACTGAGCTATTCCCGCTTATTTATCAATGAACTGCACATTGAAGAACTTGTGCCACTCATTTTAAGTGAGTACAAAAATACACGAAGTATAACTATCGCGCAAGTATTTTTTTCGGAAGTACGTAAAATCTCAAAAAAACGTTACAAAAAATGTGCTAAAAATCGTCTTGTGCAAATGTTTTGAACATCTTCCAGCGACACCGTATTTTGTGATTTTTTTTCACGCTCTGCATTGATAGATGTCACTTCTTTGTCATGAATACCGCAAGGAATGATATATGAGAACTCGCTAAGGTCGTTTTGGACATTGAGCGCAAATCCATGTGCCGTCACCCAGCGCGAGCAGTGAATGCCGATAGCACAGATTTTTCGACTCTGCTCCAGCCAAACACCCGTCAGCCCGTCCACACGTTCACCTTGTAAGCCATACTCGGCAATAGTTTCGATAATGCAGGCTTCGATTTCACGCAAAAACCAATGTAAATCGGGTGTAAAATCCGTGAGGCGAAAAAGTGTGTAGCCCACAATTTGACCGGGATTGTGAATCGTTACATCGCCACCTCGATTGACGTTAAGCACCTCTACACCGCGTTCATTCCACTGCGTTTGCGGCAGTAAAATATTCTCACGGCTTCCGTTCTTCCCGACCGTAATGACGCTTGGATGCTGGCAGAAAACAAGTGTACTGTCCTTTGCTCCTGCTTGGATGCGGCCTTGCAGATGGCGTTGGCGTTCCCAAGCATCGTGATAATCAATTAAACCCCAGTCCTCAATAGTGAGCATACATACCTAAAAAAACTGTCATGGAAAGATGGAGCATTTATCGCTGTGCCGACGGAATAAGACCAATTTTGGACGCGAATTTGGTGGCTTCAAGACGCGAACCGACATTTAACTTTTGATAAATGCTCGAAATATAATTTTTAACCGTACCTTCGCTAATAGAGAGGAGTTCAGCAATTTCCTTGTTCGGCAAGCGAATAAGCCGTAAAACGTTGCGTTCTACGGGCGTAATCCCGGCAGAATTGAGCGCGTGATCAATCACGACCAGCTGTTGCGCCACGCTCGAACTTAGCCAAAGTTCGCTTGGATGCTGTGCTATCCACCGAATAGCCGCTATAAAGGTATCTCCCGACTCTGCCTTGGAGAGGTAACCATTTGCACCGCTGGCAAGAATATCATGCACGGACACATTTTCATTGCCGGTCATGGCAAGAATACTGAGCTTATCACTCGTGTTGCCTTTTTGACGCAGAGATTTAATGACTTCTAAGCCCGTTGTGTCTGCAAGTTGCATATCAATCAAGAGCACATCAGGCTTCAGTGCTTTGATCGCAGTGATAGTGTCTGCGCCCGTCGGTGCTGTACCGACGAGATTGATGTACGGCGTTTCGTCTCCGGCTTTGGTTTTTATCCACGATTCCAGCGCAAAACGCACCGCTTCGTGATCATCGGTAACAAAGACATTAATCGTATCGCCCTGATACATAGATTTGAGGGGGATTCTGGAGTGAAGGAAATATCGTCAAGTGCGGTATAAAGCCATTCGGCATCTATATAACCATTCTTTTAACAGAATACTATTGCCGAAGTTAGTGAAAGTTCGTAGATTTTCCTAGATTTTACCATTCAACAACGATTCCGGCAAATATACAGAATCAACACCCATTTCGCACAAAGAATGATACAATTGGTTGCAATTTTCATCGTTTCGCTATCCTTTGCTTTGGCACAGCAACGGCTTCCCCGCACAAAGCAGTGCTCTAATGCTTTGCGTCGAAGGTTGTATCGCTTTTCTATAATCACGTTCATTGCCATAGTACTCACACCTTACGAAGGACTCGCTCAACAAAAACGAAGCGATAGCTTAGAAACTGTCCTGAACGCCATTCGCCGCGAGTGGGGAACGATTGTGGACACCACGATTGTCAACCTACTCAATAATGTTGCCAATGAATATCGTACTTCTAACCCTTTCAAAGCGCTTGATTACTGCGAGCAGGCTCAAAAGTATGCTCGCCAGTTGGGCTACAAACGCGGTATTGCTGAAGCGGCAAGTAATATGGGCAATATCCATACACAACAAGGTAATTATGATCGCGCTATGGAGCACTATCTCGAAGCACTGAAAATCTATGAAGAACTTGCAGAGCCACGCCATATAGCCTTTACAGTGAACGAGCTAGGCAACACGTATAGCAGACGTGGAAATATACGTCAGGCGCTTGAAAATTATGAAAAAGCGCGAAGAATCTATACAGAAATTAATGATCCGCATGGGCTGGCACACACATTAGGTAATCTAGCCAATCTCAATTACAATAATGGGAATGATAGCATCGCACTAACATTCTACCAAAAGGCACTTTCACTCCAGCGAGAGTTTGGTGATTCAACAAAGAGTGTTGCAGCAGCACTTAATGGCATTGGGCTTGCTTATCTCAACCTAGGAGATTACGACAAAGCACTTGAATTTTTATATGCTGCCGAACGTATATTTTCTGTCTCCAATGATGTTGAACAGATAGTACTGGGAGATGTTTATAATAACATTGCTGTCGCATACTTCTCTAAGCGCCAGTATAAACTAGCATTACAAAAAGTTCATCGTGCATTAGAAATTGCTCAGGAATCAGGTTTACGACCACTTCGACAAAATTCATACGCCATATTATCAGATATTTACAGAGATATGGGAAATTATCAATTAGCACTTGATTACTCCCAGCGCGATAACCTTCTCAAAGATACTATTTTCAATGAAGAGAGCGATAAACGCCTCGCTGCGGCTGTTCGTAGCTACGAAATTACTCGTAAAGAAGATTCCATTCGTACACTCACAAAAGATAAACAGATTCAAGACCAACAACTCCAATTACAAACACAGCAACTTCAACTCCAAAACCAGCAACTTATCTTTCTTGCTATCGGCTTTGCGATGATTTTTGTTATCGTTGGCTTGCTTGCCAATGGCTACCGCGTCAAGCGCCGCTCGGAACAACAACTCCAACATAAAAACACGGAACTCGAATCGGCAAACCAAGAAATCGCCCTGAAGAATCAGCACCTCGAAGAACTCAACAATGAAAAGAATGAGTTCCTCGGCATTGTAGCACACGACCTCAAAAGCCCGATTTTGTCTATTAAACTTCTGGCGCAACTGCTCCATGATACAAATGTCGCACAGGAGGAGCGTATTCGATTCACGAATACTATTATTTCCTCTTCCGATCAGCTTTCGCGCATCATCAGCAACCTTCTCAATGTCAATGCCATTGAGCGTGGCGGTATAACGCTTGATATTACGCCTTTCAATCTTTCCGTCACCGCCTACTCGGTCTTTGAGGAATATACACCCCGCGCGGAAGCAAAAAATGTAGCGCTTCACTTCGAGAGCTTCACCGACGGCGAATGCCTTGGCGATCACACCGCCGTGCTGCAAGTGATGGACAATCTGGTTTCTAATGCTCTCAAATACTCCCACGGCAATAAAAATGTGTGGTTCCGCATCTACGGTGAAAAGGCATGGACACACAGAAACGATACGGCGTATGCCCTCCAAACAGGAGTGCAAAACACGACCAACGGTTTTGCGGGAGATGTACACAAATATCCTACAAAATCATGTGTACGAATTGAGGTTCAAGACGAGGGACCGGGATTGTCCGAAGATGATATGAAGAAGCTCTTTGGCAAATTTCAACGGCTCTCAGCAAAGCCCACAAGTGGCGAACAATCCACAGGCTTAGGGCTTTCTATCGTCAAAAAAATGGTCGAAGCAATGAATGGTGAGGTCTGGTGCGAAAGCGCCTTTGGTCAAGGAGCGGTGTTTGTGGTGGAATTACCGCAAGCAGAAGAAGAGTAGCAGGAAAGAATTATCATTACCCACAACTGATGAAACCCCTTACCAGCCCCGACTTATACGCAAGTCGGTAATTTGCTTCACATGATTGTCGCCATGATTGGCGTAGCTTTGTAGAGCATCGTCTAAAGATGTCGTGCCGTTGTCGGGATGAAAGAAGGTACGTTCAAAAGCGCTTTCCGGCAAGTTCCTCCACATTGCTCCCCATCGCACGTGCAGCCCTTCGATGATTCGTAACGATACTTCAATTGGTAAGGTATAGTCAGGTAAAAGCGCCCATGCGTCTTGGTCGTAAGGCTTGATGGTAGGCACATTTTCGGTAAGCGCCAGCCGAGTGCGTGTATAAGCGTTCGAGTGCGAGTCGGCTACATGATGCACTACTTGACGCACCGTCCAACCACCCTCGCGATACGGCGTGTCTAGCTGCGCTTCCGTGAGATTCTGCGTGGCTTCGCGAAGGCGCTCCGGCAGAGATGTAATGCGATTGATGCAATCAGTACGTTCTGCGGTAGTCAGCATATATTTTCATGATTATTGTGCAAAGTATTTTTCATACGTGTAGAATGCTTCATCCCGCTTCCAGCCTCGTTTTTCGTAAAGTGCCTGCGCAGGATAATTGTCCACAGCAGTCGAGAGCACAAGTCCTTTGGCATTGTCGGCATACGAAAATTCTTCAGCGGCAAGCATGATAGCATCAGCAACACCACTTTGGCGAAATTCAGGGTCAACAAAGAGATCGTTCAAAATCCACTGACGCTGCATTGTTACTGACGAAAACGAGGGATATAACTGCGTAAATCCCGCACCTTTATTGCCAAGAAGTGCCACAAAGATAACAGATTCCTGCTTCAATATCCGCTCTGTCAGAAACGCCTCTGCTGCTTCCAGATTGGAGGGCTGATTGTAAAACTTACGATAGCCGTCGAAGAGTGGTAGAAGCATTTCTAAATGTCGCGTGTCAGCACGATGCACCGTGATACGGCTGCTTTCTTCAGGTACTTCTTCGTGCTTATGACTCAATGCCTCCTCCAAATATGCCTTGACTGTTTCCCATTCCTCACGAATAATGCTATAATAGACCGTATCTCGCACAGTGCCATTAGGCAACGTCAAGTGCCGCCGCAGCAAGCCCTCATATTTCGCACCGATACGCTCCATTGCACGACGGGACTGGTCGTTTTTGGCATTTGCTTTCAGTTCCACTCGCGTCAGACCAAGCGTTTCAAAAGCGTGACGCAGCATCAGATATTTAGCTTCGGTATTGATTGAGGTACGTTGAAATGGCTTACCTATCCACGTCCAGCCTATTTCGAGGCGTTTATGTGGCAAAGCAATATTACCGTAACGAGTGCTGCCAACAGCTTTACCGCTTGCTTTATCAATCGTTGCAAAAGGGTGTGCAATGCCCGCCGTCTCCGGCATAAATGCCTCTTCAATATAACGCTGCATATCCTCTCTTGCCGTCATCGTCCTGCCGGCAAGCCGCCACAAAGCAGGGTTCAAACCAACCTCACAGAGATCGTCCAAATGCTTCATGGAAAGCGGCTCTAAGCGAACGTGTGTACCTTCGAGTATGATAGGGTCTAGCATAAGTCAAGGATATGGAATGAAGAATAATGGAATGTGCGTGAGATTGTGACACTGTACTCATCCGATGGCTTCAAAGGGTCATCGGATGAGTATAGATGTCTATTTTCGCGTGACGTGTGATTACTTTGTACCTTTGCCCGGACTTGCTTTCATGCGCTCTTCGTACTCGCGTTGAGTGCGAAGATCATTGGGCTGCGGCGTTTGCTGCTGCTTAAAGACTTGGAAGCGCGTGGGCGGCACTTGAAGCGGAAGCGCATTGTTGCTTACGTCAATATCGGTTGTTTCCAGATATGGGTCAATAAGGAACGATGCAACAGGCTTGGAAACCATCAATACTTTCGTGAGTTTCTGCACGTTGTAACGCCAGATTTCTGCCGGGAAACGGCGTACTTCCTTGCTTCCGTCTTCGTAGGTCATTTCCAGAATAATCGGCATTACTAAGCCGCCATTATTTTTGAAGTTCAGTTCGTAGAAGAGCTTACCGGAGTTTACGACTTTACGCTCATCCTCTGAAAGAGTCGAAAGATATTTTTCGTACTGCTCTTTGTCCCACGGTTTGATGGCGAATTTATCTGCTTTGTTGTAGTAATCAAGCGCCTCAGCGTCTTGCTCAATGTAGGTTTTGGGAATATCTTTTCTATTGCGCTCAATCGTCAGATTTAACGGCTCGCGCCCTGCTTCTACTTTATCGGCTACTTTTTCCACTTCAGGATTTTGCGTATTGATGTTGTAGCGAGAAACGCTTTCCAAAGCAATATCGCAATAATCAGTCGAATAGAACCAGCCGCGCCAGAACCAATCCAAATCCACGCCCGAAGCATCTTCCATGGTGCGGAAAAGGTCGGCGGGTGTTGGGTGTTTGAATGCCCAACGGCGTGAGTATTCTTTGAACGCATAGTCGAACAGTTCGCGCCCCATAACCGTTTCGCGCAAGACGTTGAGCGCTGTTGCGGGCTTGCCATACGCATTATTACCCAGTTCCAAGATTTGCTCAGAATTGGTCATAATCGGCACAAGGCGCGATTTATCAGCTTTCATGTAATCCACCATATTTCGCGCCGGACCACGGCGTGAAGGGTAGTTTCTATCCCATTCCTGCTCGGCAAGAAATTGTACAAACGAGTTCAAGCCCTCGTCCATCCATGCCCACTGGCGCTCGTCGGAGTTGATAATCATGGGGAAAAAGTTATGACCGACTTCGTGAATAATCACGGAAATCAGCGCATACTTTGTGCCTTCGGGATACGTTCCGTCCGGCATCGGACGACCGCCATTGAAGCAAATCATCGGATATTCCATACCAAAAACAGGACCATGCACCGAAATTGCTACCGGATACGGATATGCTATCGTGTGCTTGGAATAGACACGCAGCGTGTGAGCAACGCTTCGCGTGGAATACTGCTCCCAAAGCGGATTACCTTCTTTGGGATAATAGGACATCGCCAGAACGCGCTTGCCTTCAATATCTACGCCCATAGCATCCCACACAAACTTACGCGACGCGCAGAACGCAAAATCACGTACACTGCTCGCTTGAAATGTCCATGTTTTCTTGCTTGTCGCCCGTGAAGACTCATTTTTCAGCGCTTCGTCATTCGTGATAATTTTCACCGGAACGTTGGAAGCCTTTGCTTTATCAAAGCGGGCAATTTGTTCCGCGGTCAGAACAGCCGACGCATTTTGCAATTCACCCGTAGCACCAATCACAATATCAGAAGGCGCGGTAATACTTACTTTGTAATCACCAAAAGGCAACGTGAATTCGCCTGCACCTAAGAACTGCTTGTGCTGCCAGCCGCAGTAATCAGCATAGACAGCCATGCGCGGGAAGAATTGGGCGATTTCGTACAGGTAGTTTTTATCCTTCGGAAAGTATTCGTAGCAAGAGCGGGCGCGGGTCTCGGAAGGAACAATGTTAAATGACCATTCAATCGTAAACGCAAATTTTTGCCCTTGACGGAGCACCGCCGGAAGGTCAACACGCATCATTGTTTTGTTGATGGTGAATTTAAGCGCTTGTCCGGTGGCGGCATCTTTGATAGATTTGATTTTATGTCCACCATCGAACGTTTCTTGAAACATCAGCGACTTCACGCCATCCAGCGAAGCACCACCCGGATTGGCGCGGCTTGCGCCACCTTGTAACTTGCCGGTTTGTGTCAAATACGTGTCGGAATTTTTTGCAAAATGATTTTGGTCAAGTTGTAACCACAAGTACGTGAGCGCGTCAGGAGAATTATTGGTGTAGGTAATCGTCTCGGTGCCGCTTATGCTCTGGTTCTCGTCGTTGAGTTCCACAGCGATAACGTAGTCTGCTTTTTGCTGCCAGTACTGATGTCCGGGAGCGCCGGAGGCTGTACGGTAGGTGTTCGGCGTGGGAAGAAGTTGGTCGAGTTGCTCAAATTTTCCCGTGATGTGGTCAGCAGTATTGCTAATTCCTTGCGCAAAGGCAGGTATAGCCGTCGCTGTGCAGACGCACAGCGCTAATGCGACCTTACGGAACAATGGTGGAAAGAGAGTTTTCATAGCATTTCAGAATTAAGCGGTGAAAATTGGATAGTAGTTGTAGTTGCGGAATTGAAGTTCAGATTGTAACGGTTCTTTGAGCTGTTTTTGTGCTGTCTTTACGTTGATCTTTACGTTGATCTTTACGTTGCGATCGCCCTTCGGACGAGTATATCGGGTCGTTGTAGTGACGTATGGTAATGCCGTTACGCCGAAGCCAGCGTAGGCAAAACGATTCATTAACTCCATAGCGCTTCGCAAGAATACTCACGCCGACTCCTTCTTTGTATTCTTTGATGATACTGGGAATCTTATCTCGGTGCGCTTTCCAGCGGAGTGCGGCATTTTGAGCGCGTGAACGTATTTCTACGCCGTTTGCTCGAAGATGTGCCACGAGCGTGGAGTTATGAGTTTTTAAGCCAAGTTCAGAGCGAATTTGTGTAAGCGTTTTGCCACTTTTGTACATTGTGGCAATGGAGCGCAGAAGTTTTTTGTCCGGCTTTGCGTCGCGCATGAGACGTGTTTTGAAGCCATAGCGCTGAAATGCCTCATAAATACTGCTCCGCGAGAAACCATATTTTTGCGAAAGCCCGCCGTAGCTCACACCATTTTCGGCGTAGTCGTCGTGCATTTTTTGCGCCAGCACTTCGTCAATCATCGTTCGGAACGTGCCTTGCGCAGTGCGCTTTTGAACAGTGCTCTTTTGAGCGGGCTTCTTCGCTGCCATAACCGTTTTTCCTCTGCGCCAAATCGCCAAATAACGTACCTTAATTTGTCCCCTTGTTCACGTCGGGCTTTTGCTGCTCTTGGCGTTCCAACTGCATCGGATTGGGTGCGGATGCCTGACGGTTCTTGAAGAGTTGGAAGCGATTCTGTACCTGTTTGCGTGGGTATGCATTGTTGGAAAGGTCAGTGTCGGCGGTTTCCAAATACGGGTCAACGGTGAAGGAAATAACAGCCTTCTCGGTAGAAATCACCTTGCTGACTTTTTGGTTGTTATATCGCCAAATTTCTGCCGGAATGCGGCGTACTTCCTTGGTGCTGTCGGCAAAGGTCAATTCCAAAATAACAGGCATTGTCAAGCCACCAATATTTTCCAGCTCAATTTCGTAGAAATTGGTATTGGAGGTAATAAGTTTCTTCTCGTTATCGTTCAAGCCTTTCAGAAAACTATCGAAAGCGCGTTGCTGCCAAGGGTGCACGGCAAACGGGTCGCTTTTGCTGTAGAAATCTGTGGTAGCACTATCTTGCTCAACAAGCGTTTTCGGAATGTCATTCTGGTTGCGCATCACGGTCAAATCCGGCGGCATCATGGATTTATCTTGTTTTTTGTTCTGGAGTTCCACTTCGGGATTGCGCGTGTCCATCACAAAGCGCTGTACGCCATTGAGGGCAATATCGCAATGGTCGGTGGTGAAGAACCATCCACGCCAGAACCAATCTAAATCTACGCCCGAAGCATCTTCCATCGTGCGGAAAAAGTCTGCTGGTTGCGGATGTTTGAACATCCAGCGTTGAGCATATTTTTTGAATGCATAATCAAATACTTCGCGCCCCAAAATGGTTTCGCGCAAGATGTTCAGCCCCGTTGCGGGTTTGTCGTAGGATTGGCTACCGAACTCACGCGGAGGGATATTGTCGGATGTCGTCATAATAGATGTGAGTTTCGACTTATCGGCATTCATGTAATCGGTAATAAGGCGCGGGAAGCCGGAGAGCGACGGGAAATTTCTATCCCACTCTTGTTCGGCAAGAAATTGCAAAAAGGAGTTCAAGCCCTCGTCCATCCACGTCCACTGACGCTCGTCGGAGTTCACAATCATCGGGAAATAATTATGTCCAACTTCGTGGAAAATGATAAAGAGCAACGCAGATTTGAGGCGAGGTGAGTATGTGCCGTCTGCATCAGGGCGAGGCGCATTAAAGCTAATCATCGGATATTCCATGCC
>JANYDO010000110.1 GCA_025363605.1 Candidatus Kapaibacterium sp. | reverse complement strand
TCGTACGGGACGTTGGCTTCCGCGAGGAGCACGTTCATGTGTCCGGGCATGCGGCCGGCCACGGGATGGATCGCGTACTTCACGTCCACGCCCAGTGACGATAGGTGAGTCGTGGAAAAACTCATCGTTGTGTGTCCTGTGAAATCAATAACTCAAGAAATCAGAAAAATAGCTGTGAATAACCGTATAGCCGAAGTTAAGCGTAATATCACGACAATCAAAATTTACTTCAGCATATACCGCCGTACAGCAGGAATCAAGTCATTACCAATCGAAGATTTTTTTATCCAATCCACCGCACCAAGTTGCTTTGCTTTGGCGGAAATTTCAGGTTTGATTTGTGCGCTGACCATCAGAATCGGTAGGTTTTTGTGCGTTGGAGAGCTTTTGAGCGTTTGGATAATATCAATGCCGTTCATGCCGTCCATATCATAATCACTAATGATAAGACGGGGAAGGGTCTTGCTTGCAAACAACTCAGCAATGAATTGTCGTGGAGTGCTGAATGCTTTGACAGTGAAATTTTCATTTTCGAGCATACGAGCAATACCGGTGCGTACCAGTTCATTATCATCAACAATAAAAACATCGGTGGTATCCATAATTCATGTCCAGAAAAATAAGAGAAAATGTTGTTTACAATCTTGGTTGTACACGACAAAATTTGATAAACGGTTTGAAGCGTAGCAATAAGGGAAGATTTTGTCCGTGCGTTATTGAGTTCAAAAAAATAATTGGATTGCTTTGTTCATTTATTCTGCATAGAATTCCAAGCATACCGTAGTAGAACGTCCGTACTCACTACTTATTGTCATGGTTCCTTTATAGAGTTCCATAATATTGTACACAAGTGCTAATCCCATACCTACACCTTGCTGTTCGTACTTTTTGCGGTCAAACTGTTTGAACACTGTTGGGAAATCATGGATAGATGCTAATTGCTCAGCGGTCATGCCTCGCCCGTGGTCAGTAACACTGACAATAAGCGTACCATTTTTCTTTTCTGAACTGATTTCTACGAGCATTCCTTTTTTTGAATATTGAAAAGCATTGTCCAGCATCTCGTAGAGTGCTTTGTTGAAATGTGCGGTGCTACAGTGAATAGTAGCGTCTTGAAGCGAGATCCGTATATCTTCTAAGCGAGCGTGCTGATTCGCACACGATGTAGAAACATCTTCGATATATTCATTCACGGCTGTCATCTTGTGTTGCGACGGTGCGGTAGCGGAATCAATGTCGCTGCTTGTGGACTGCTCCTCCAATAAAATTTGCAATTGCACATAGAGCAGAAAATTTTCTGTTACCCGTGCCAGTCTTCCTGCTGAGGCTTCTATACAATTATGCAATTCTTGGATGTCCTCGCGGGAAAGATTGTCTATGCTGGCGCGAAGAAAACTTGATGCACCCATAATGCCCGAAACCGGTGTGCGTAGCTCGTGGGGCAGAATGGAAGCAAGGTGTATTTGCAGTTGATTAAGATTTTCTAGCCATTTTTTGTTTTGTTTTTCCGCTCGCTCCAGTCGAACATGAATCGTCGCAAGCAGGTCGTTGATATTTACCGGTTTGGTGAGGTAATCATCCACACCATAGAGCATACCGCTTCGCTGCTCTTCGGGGGCAGTCTTGGCACTGAGAAAAATCACTGGTAGAGAAAGCGTTTTGGCTGATTCTCGTAAATGTTTCACCAAGTCATAGCCGTCCATGTCGGGCATCATAATGTCCGAAATGACCAAATCCGGCGGTGTTTGAGCTATCAATGCTAATGCTTCGGTGCCATTGACAGCGCCAACGGCATCAAATCCCTCTTTGTTCAGTACAAAAAGGAGATTCGAGCGTAAGCGCTCGTTATCTTCGACTAATAGAATATGCTTTTTCATTATCTGTCTCTCAGTCCTCGTGGTGCGTGGAGTTCGTCAGAATACAATACTAAGTTATTGACCAAAAGTAATCCGGCATGAGAAACAAGAGAGTATGCTCCTTTGCCCACTAGATTTTACCGAAAAATTATTGACAACGAACTTAGTATCTGTTTCCCAGCGGTAGTGATAGAATCTTTAACAGTCGAATATCTAAGACGACTGATATTCTCGTTGTTTGTAAATACCCAAGCTATTGAGTACATCGTTCAATTCATCGGTGGTGTAGGGTTTTGTTAAGTAGCCCTCACAGTTCTCTCGAAATGCGTGGATAATATTTTTTGAAGAATTGAGTGCCGTGACCATAATAACCTTTGCGCCTTTCAGTCCATCGCGTTTCCATTTTGCTTCGATATGGCGAATATATTCCAGCACCTCATACCCACTCATACCGGGAAGCATAACGTCCAGAAGTGCAACGTTAAAAGGCTCGTGGCTGGTCATAGCCTCATCAAAAACACGTACTGCATCCGCTCCATTATCGGTGGAATAACAATCACCATACATGGTCATATTGCGTGTCAGCAGGTCAAGAAGATGGCGGTCGTCTTCGAGAATCAAGATTTTCATGGCATCTTGGAATGATGGGTAATACAAAAAAAAGATTCAGCTTTAATTTGTCGTCCACCTAAGAGGTGGACGACAAATGACAATTATTTCTAGTATCGGTCAAATTCATTACTGTCCAGAGAAGCAACGTGCTGTTCCGAAGAACCATTGTTTTGCGACGTAGGACGTTTTGTGTACGTATTGCTCTGCCGGTTTTTGGTCGCCGCAGCTTGTATCCCACCGCCACTGCTCCCGAATCCGTTGGCAATGTGCGCGTGGCTGTTGCTGAGTTGGAATCTCGCTATCAACGCCCGCAATTCTCTCGCCTGTGCCGAAAGCTCTTCCGCTGCTGTCGCGCTCGATTCCGTGTTCGCGGTGTTCTGCTGCGTCACCGAATCTATCTGGTTCAGACCGATGTTGATTTGGTCGATAGCAATGGACTGTTCCTTCGATGCGCTGGCGATTTCTGCTACGTTTTGCGCTACCACCGTCGAATTTTCCGCGATGCGGTGCAGCACTTCACCGGTCTTCCCGACAAGCGCATTGCCGTTTTGGACTTTCTCAATCGAGCCTTCAATGAGGTCGGCAGTCTCTTTCGCTGCCGTTGCGCTGCGGGCAGCCAGATTGCGTACTTCTTCGGCGACGACCGCAAATCCCAAACCGTGCCGTCCGGCGCGGGCAGCTTCAACGGCTGCGTTCAGCGCGAGGAGATTCGTCTGGAACGCAATCTCGTCAATGACTTTGATAATCTTGGAGATGTTCCGGCTTCCGTCGCTGATGGCGTTCATGGCGAGCGTCAGGCGTTCCATCTCGGTCGTGCCAAGTTCGGCAGTGCGTTGGGATTCTTGGACAAGCATATTTGCTTGATCGGAGCCTTTGGCATTGAGCTTCGTTTGTGCGCCGATTTCGGTCATCGAGCTGCTGATTTCTTCGAGGGCTGCGGCTTGGTGTTGAGCGCCTTGTGCGAGGTCGTTGCTGGCGGTAGCGACTTGCTGCGCACCTATCGAAACTTGCTCGACGACGGCGATGACTTGGGCGAGTGTCTGACTGACCGAATCAATCGTTTTATTGAGTGCGTTTTTGAGTTCCAAGCTGTCGCCTTTGTACGCGCCTTGCATCGTGACGTTGAAGTTACCGCTTGAGAGTTCTTGCAAGATAGCGATACATTCTTGGAAGGGCATGAGGTCAACGGTAGTATTGAGTGCGTGCTTCAGTGCGGCGTAATCTCCCTGATATTGTCCGGTCATTTTGACCGAGAGATTACCTTCAGCCATTTGCTTGAGGACATCGGATGCTTCATTGAACGGCAGAACGATAGCATCAAGCATTTGATTCATACCGCCGACCATTTCGCGGAAGGTATATTGGAACTTGGAGACATCGCCGCGAACGGAGAGATTGCCTTTCTGTGCGGCATCTATCAGCATGGCGAGTTCGTTATTGACAGTTTGTAGGCTTGCTTTCACATCGTCAATACTTTTGGTGATTTTAGCTTTCTCGCCCGGTAGTCTATCCATATCCACGGTGAAGTTGCCGATAGCATATTGTGATATGACATCCACGACACGCATCTTTACGTCTATGTGTGATTTGACGAGAGTATTCATGCTTGTAGCAAGTTCACTATACTTTCCTTTGAAATTTTGTGCAGGCATATAATAACTGAGCATACCTTCGGTGTGCTTTTGAGCCATAATGGTTTGTTCGTTCGAGAATTGATGAATCGTCTGAGCAATATTATTGACCGACGAAGCAAGCAAACCAAGTTCGTCGCTTGAATTGGTCTGTACATTTACATTGTCAAATTGTCCTTCTGCTACTTTACGAGCTGATACTTCGATGGAACTCAGCGACCGACTGATAAAGCGGGCTACAAAAAACATAATCATCACCATTAGTAGCGCCGTACCACCGGCAAGTCCGGCAATAATCAACGATTTTTGGCTCACGGCTGTTTCTACGGATTCCATAGGCATTGTTACCTCGAAAGCGCCGTGTATTTCGCCAACACGCCAATTTTCCATCTTCGTTCCGGTGATGTCTTTGCCGTCCGAGCGTCCCCAGAATTCTTGCGACCGTGCGGGATCGCCGTGGCAGCGCATACACTCTTCGGTGAGCTTGATGGGACGAAAATATCGAATATTTCCATTGTTGATTTCCCAGAACTCGCTTGATGAAGCGGTTTCGAGTTTTCTGAGTACTTCTGTTTCGTAAGCGTCGGGCTGGTTGTCGGGATTGCGCGGCTGAAACTTTGGTACTTTCAGGGAAAATCCTAATTCTGCCGACTTTTTCTTCGCAACGCTCATGGCAGAGAAAATTGGAACGGTGCGCAATACTTGTTCGACACTCATACTACTTTGCTTCGCGTCGCGAAAAACATCGAACCGGATTTGGTCAGCCGTGTATTCTCGTGCTGACTCGGAGGCAAGGATGACTGTTCGGGCTTTTGTCACGAGGGCATTGGTTTCGGTCTCGCGGTAAAGACGAGAAAAATACCAATAGGTCGCAAAACTGCTTATCAAGGACAATACAAGAGCTGGCAGGATAATCTTGTACTGAATCCGCAAATTGTTCCACCATGTTTTCATAGCTGCTCCATTGCAAAAAAAATCGTAAAGAAAAATCGTAAGAAAGTATTTATCAAAGTCTGTGTTGGGTTAGATGCAAAATTTAATCATGCGCCAATATGCTTCCCGTATTCACAATCATTCGGACTACATCGCCGTGTTTTGCCATCCCTTGTAAAAAGAGACTTTGGCTACCTTTACCGGTTTTAGGTGGGTCGCTGATATTCGCCTCATCAATGTCCACCACTTCCACGACGGCATCCACTAACAGACCCGTTGCACCATACTCTTCGTGTTGGGTGATGACGATACACGTGCGGTCATTGTAAGCGGTCTCTTCTAACGCAAAGCGAAGACGAACATCCACAACCGGAATAATTTTACCGCGCAAATTGATGACACCTTTGATATAATACGGCACATTCGGCACGACGGTAATATGTTGCATACCGACAATCTCATTCACGTATTGTGCTTCCAAGGCATATTCCTCGCGTCCTAAGCGAAAGACAATGAATTTATGAATGAGGGTATTGACATCTTCATCATCGGCAAAAGCCTCAATAGCGGTAGTAGTTTGTGATTTCATTGTGTATTCCGAAAATGAAGTTCGAGAATAAGTGATTCAATTTTCTGGCGAGAGAAGCGGACACGAATGGGACGAATGCAGAAGGAATCTGAACGAATAACCTTGCCACGTTTGGCAGCATTGGCAGCGGTTATTTGCAATGGCTCGTTTCTGCCGTCAGCATCCGTGTCTTTATCTCAAGCGGCGACTGCTTCTGTGCGTTCTTCTGCTTGTCTGATAAGGTCTTCGGGGTCGAGAATAAGCCCGATGTGTCCATCGCTCAGTATCATGCAGCCGCTTAGTCCATTCACTGTGCCGATATATTGGGAGAGTGATTTTATCACCGTTTGCTGTTGCCCCAGCACCTCGTCCACAAGCACACAGGCTTTGCGAGTGTGCGACTCGACAATAATTAAAATTCCTTGCGTCAAGTCGTCTGTGTCTGATGGTTGATGAAAGACTTCATGCAGTCGCAGAATCGGATAGAGTGCCTCACGCACCCGAACGACTTCCAAGCCGTCCATCGTGGTGGTAACATCACTTTCCAATGGACGGAAAGACTGCCGCACACTACCAAGTGGAATGGCATAGCGAGCAGAGCCGACGCGCACGAGCATTACGTCCATACTGGCGAGGGTGAGGGGGATGCGCAGCGTAACGGTCGTGCCGATACCGGTGCGCGAAGTAACATGAATCTGACCTCGCAAGCGCTCAATATTTTGCCGGACGACATCCATACCGACACCACGTCCCGAAATATCGGTGACAACTTCGGCAGTAGAAAAGCCCGGCTCAAAAATAAAACTCCATACTTCTTCATCGGTGAGCGCATCAGTATTTGCCGGAGCAATGCCGCGTTCGACAGCGCGATGGAGAATCCGTTCGCGGTCGAGACCATTGCCGTCGTCACGAATGCTGATGACAATATCGTTTCCTTCGTAGAGTGCGCTCAGAATGATGGTTCCCGTTTCCGATTTGCCACGTGCTTTGCGTTCGTGGGGAAACTCGATGCCGTGGTCTATTGCGTTGCGGACAATATGCACGAGCGCGTCGAACATGAGGTCTATAAGATTTTTATCCATTTCGGTATCAGCAC
>JANYDO010000060.1 GCA_025363605.1 Candidatus Kapaibacterium sp. | reverse complement strand
AAATTGCCGAAGAACGCAGCCGTCTGTACAATTATCAACTGCTCCTTTTAGAGCCGGATAGCCCCGAATTAGCCGCGAACTAAAACAAGAATACAATTCTAAGAAGCCCCTTGTTTCCTTGTGAAGCACGGGGTTTTTGTTTGGTAGAAGAGCGGAAAAATTCTAACTTGCAGCAAAAATTACCGAACTTTTTTTGAATAGGTATGGAACATCTTTGGTCGCCGTGGCGCTCGCACTACATTGAGACTTTTAGCGATGAGAAGCGCAATAAAAGTGACTGTTTCCTATGCGATGCGTTCTTACAGCCTCAGCGCGACGCAGAGTTATTCGTTGTGGCACGGCGTGAGCGCTGCTTTGTGATAATGAACCGCTTTCCCTACAATAGCGGTCATATCATGGTCGTACCGAATCGTCATGTAGGCGAACTGAGGCTCCTCAACGACGATGAGTTGCTCCATCTTTTCCGCACTGTCCGCGAGGCAGAAGATGTGCTGCACAAGACCTTTCATCCGCACGGAATCAATATCGGACTCAATCTCGGCAGCGCTGCCGGAGCCGGTGTGCCTAATCACTTGCACGTGCATCTGGTTCCGCGTTGGAACGGCGACGTGAATTTTATGCCTGTTCTGGCAGATATAAAAATTGTTTCGGAAAGCCTAGAGGACACGTGTAGCAAACTCACGAAAGGTTTCATCGCAAGCGCTCTTGCCGTGAGCGTCTAACACTCAGCGCCTAAACACCCACTACCCAAGCAAACGCTTCATATGAAACCACGCCACCGAACCGCCTTTCCACAAGCCGCCGCTAGTACATCTTCCGACCGCATTGCCCCCCGCAAAGACCTTGGACAAAATTTCTTACGCGACCCAAATATCGCTCGCAATATCGTGCGTGATGTGGATGTGCAAGCAGGCGATTCTGTCCTTGAAATTGGTCCCGGCGAAGGCGCACTGACTGCACTATTACTGGAAACTTCTGTACGCGAACTGGTCGCCGTCGAATACGATGCACGGGCGGTGGAACTACTCACTAAGCGTTTTTCGGCGGAAATTGCGTCGGGGCGCTTGCGCGTTGTGCAGAGCGACGTGCTTGCTGTGAGGCTTGACGAGGTGTTTGTGCCGAGTAATCCTGCGCTTGTTCACAGCCCACTCAAAATCGTCGGTAATATCCCGTATTATATCACGAGCGATATTCTTTTCTGGGTGTTTGACGAATGGGCGCGGCTGCACATCAGCAATAATGCGGCTTCTGCTCCAACGAAAACCGTGATAATGATGCAAAAAGAAGTCGCGCAGCGCATTGCCGCCAAGCCGCGCACGAAGGATTACGGTATTTTGAGCATTGCTTCGCAACTGGTTTCTGAGCCAAAACTACTCTTTCAGGTTTCGCCGCACTGCTTCTTTCCGCAGCCCAATGTGACCTCAGCGGTGGTAGCCTTTCAGATGAAATCAGAGCGCGAAGCCGCCGAAGCCTACCGCACGGTGCATCCTCTTGTGCGCACGGCGTTCAACCAACGCCGAAAAGTCTTGTCCAATGCGCTCTCCAGCATTCTGCAAAAGGAACGTCTGCCCGAAATTCTTCATGCTGCCGAGGAGCGGGGAATTTCCTATTTCCGGCAACGGGCGGAGGAGTTAACCCCACAAGATTTTGTGCGCCTCTACGACTTTATTCGAGAATTTCGGTAAATACTGCAATTATGACTAAGCACACCAATACATCCGCGCAAGGACGCTCTCGCTCCCGCTCTAGGGCAAGGCTGCAAGACCGCGAAAATTCACGCACCTTCAGAAAAAACGATGCAGGGAACAGCTTGGGAGCTGTTTTGCCGCAAATACGCATCACGCCCCGCCGACTGAAAGAATCGCTTACCACAGCCGAAATTCTGACGCTTTTTATGTTGAGTGTTTATGCGGTCTTGGGGTGTGTCTATGCGGCAGAAGTGAATAACGCGCTTATGTTTGTCATGGTCAATTGCTGCTTTATGTGGATGCAGTGTGCGCTTGCTGTAAGCGTTGCTGAGACTGGTTCGGGACGTGTATTTCGATCTCTTGTGCTGGCGCGGCGCTTTTTTCTTTTGCCCGCCATTTACTTTATCTACTCTCAAGCACATCTGTACATTACTCACATCAATCCGCGAGATTACGACGATGTGCTTGCTCAGTGGGATTTTGCGCTGTTTGGCGCGTACCCGACCCAGTGGATTTATCAGTTTGCTAATCCCTTCGTAACGGAATTTCTCCAAATCTGCTATTTCTTGTACTTTTGGATTCCGCTTGCCTTGGGTGCGGAATTCTACGCCACGCGCCCGACGCGAGTGTATATCCGTTACTCGCTCTACGTGGCGTGTGTGAGCTATGCGCTCTACTTGGGGTATTTTTTTATGCCCGCTATCGGTCCCTGCTTCACGCTGCATGAATTCTCGCTTCTGAGCCAAGAACTTCCCGGACTCTTTTTCACCGAGCCGCTTCGGGCTATTGTCAATAATGGTTCCGGCGCAGGCACGTCCACGCCGCATATTACGGCACACCGCAACTGTATGCCAAGCGGACACACGATGGTAGCACTTCTGAACATGATGATTGCTTTTCGGTGGAACTCCCGTTTTCGCTGGGCTTATTTTGTGATTGGCTCCGGCATTATCGTTTCGACGGTGTACTTACGCTATCACTACGTTGTAGATTTGCTCGCCGGTGCGATTGTGACTGTATTGGCACTGGTCGGTGGGCGTTTGCTGGAGCGACTTTTGAACAAAGCGGGCTTTTTGAATGCGTAATCTTCATCTATCGTACCTCGTCCTCAACCCTTATCCCATGCGCTCTTGATAACACTGCACTCCATAACCAAGCGGTACGGCTCTGTGTATGCACTCGACAATGTGTCGCTTGCTTGTACTCAGGGCAACGTTTTGGCACTGCTGGGCGAAAGCGGTTCGGGAAAATCTACGGTGTTGCGAGTATTGACGGGGCTTGTGCAGCCGGATGACGGCGAGGCGCTTATTGCAGGTGTGCGGCTTACGTCTGTGACATCGCCCCGTGAGACGCTGGAGAGTTTACGGTTGAGTATAGGATATGTGATTCAGGAAGGCGGCTTGTTCCCACATCTGAGCGCAAAAGAAAATGTCCTTCTGACGGCACGGCATCAAAAATATCCTGCACGTCAGATACAGCAACGCTTGCAAGAACTTTTGGCGATGATGCAATTACCTGACGATATTCTTCGCCGCTATCCTACGGAACTCTCCGGCGGACAACGCCAGCGCATAGCACTCATGCGGGCACTTATGCTCAAACCTGATGTTCTCTTGCTCGACGAACCCTTTAGCGCTCTCGACCCGCTTATTCGGCGAGATTTGCAGCGCGACGTGCTGGCTATCATTCGTTCACTTGGCGTAACGACGATGCTGGTAACGCATGACGTTCCCGAAGCACAGATGTTTACTCGTGCCGAAGGAGATATGCTTGCCGTCATGCGCTTCGGGCGTGTCGTGCAGCAGGGTACGTTTGCTGCTCTCGCTTCAGCACCGGCAAATGATTTTGTGCGGGATTTTTTGAGTATCGGAGCGGTGTTATAGCAGTATTGTAGAAGCGTTGTGTAGCACTTTTGCAAGAACCGACACCATTCCCAAAATCTTCGCCTCAACGTTGCCAATTCTTGATATAATCGGGTTTGGCTATGGATGGCTTTTTTACTAGCTTTGCTGCTCTCGCGTATCAACAAGCGCGATTAAGATTCATTCATCTCTTCTCAAAACCTGTCATTATGCGCCTTGCAGCTACGTTCCTTACATTACTCCTGACAAGTGTTTATGCGCTTCTTGCGCAAAAGCCTACCACGCCTGCTCCGGCAGATTTACCCGACCTTTCCCGTGTTTCTCCCGACGCGCTCCGTAATCTGCCGCCCTTGCACTTTCTCGACAAAGGCGAAAGCGCTCCTGTGCTGGACGCACAGCACCTCGCGGATAATGTGATGGTGATTCAGTCAAAGCGGAAAGTCGGTGCGGAGCTAACGGCAATTGATTCCTCCTTGCGCCCGTTTTATCACGGT
>JANYDO010000031.1 GCA_025363605.1 Candidatus Kapaibacterium sp. | reverse complement strand
CCAATGCCCTGAACCATTATACCAGAAGCCAAAAAAACGAGGACGACCGAGAAAACAAGTCCAGAATGGATAATCCTTAACCTCCACGCTTGATTGTGGTGCTACCCCTTGATCAATACTCGCACTTTATCATAATGTTGTGTAGGCTTTGGATTGAAGTACGCCAACGTAATCCAAAATAAAATCGCTAAAGTGAATGGTACCGCTTTTTCTTTGAACCAATGAGAAAAAACACTTTCTTCCTTGTACGGCGATGCACTCTGCACCTGACTTATGTTTTGCACCTGCTCAGAAAATTTTGATGTTTGCAGTAAAGGAGGTGGTACAACTATCTGTGGTAATGGCGGCGGTACACCAGTTGAAGATATTGAAGGCAAAGATGGAGGCATAGCTGCACTAGGTAAAGCTGGTGGTGTTTTTCTTGTTTTTGATGGCAAGACAACACCGGGAATATCGCCAATAGGTATCCAAGAGTCTATTTCATCAAACCAAGCTATATCTTGCTCAAACAGTTCACTTTGTTCTAATTTGGTATTAATTTCAGTGGCAGTAAATACGCTGATTTGGTTATTTTGGTGTGCGACATGAATTTTTTCAGGAGCAAAATCTTTCCATTCAAACAGTGGGATATAATCCTCCAAAACCTCATGCCAAACCGTTGCTGAAGAGCTAATTTCCTTGTTCATAAACTTTGCCCGAACTTCGCGTGGGGAAAACGAACCCGTCTTTATCCCGTTGAAAATAAGATAGACTTGCATACTCACCTTTCGTAATGGTTGGTTATAAGTTCTGATTTAAGGCCTTGTACGAATCACGTACGTATCTGCAACACGGTCATGCAAAGCCTGTTTCTTCTGTGATGTGGCAGCCATAATAAAGCCAATACCAAGTATGAATGCGGAGATAATTTTAGCGAATGACCGCCCAAACGCATTTCCTATGGATAATTGCTCACCGCGACCTGTAACAACAGCAAGACCAAACAATCGCTTTCCGATAGTTGCTTTCCACCGTGAACTCTCCATCAATGAATAGTAAAAAACTCCAAGAGCCAAGGGACTTATTATTTGCAATGTCCATGAGTCTTCGACAATTAATATCACAACTAAATCCAGTAAAGTCAATGCTATCTGGTCTATAAACCAAGCCCCAAAACGAATCCAAAAACCAGCATAGACAACGGGTATAGATAAATTCAATGATATGGGATTTTGTGTGGTTGATACTTCAGAAACAGTAGTATTCTGCTGAGGCAAAGTAATGCCTTGCAACGATGAAAGTGTGATCCAATCGTCTATGCCTTCATGCCAAGACATATCGGTCAGTTTTATCTTTTGGGCAAGAAGTTTTGCTCTGACCTGCTCCGGCGTATATGGACCTAATTGCTGACCATTCTGAGCGATATAGATTTGCATATAAATTCCATGAACAGATGATTTTCACGTCCCTTGCGGAACGCTACGAATTGTGTAGTTTTGCATATCGTTTTGTTCCAATTATTGCCGATTGACTATGAGTACCATTCAAGCCCCATCACCACTTTCGCCACTCCAAGCCGAGTTATTAAAACTTTATGGTGCGGGTATTTCCAATGAGCAACTTTTTGATGTGAAGCGGCTTTTGGCGCGGTATTTCGCCCAAAGTGCCATGAATGCGATGGATGCGTTTTGGGATGAGCAGAATCTCACCAATGCTGACATGGACAGATGGCTTCATGAAGAACTACGGACGGGACACCAACAATGAGAATCGTGATTGACACTAATGTTCTCCTTGTCAGCATCAGTCGCAAGTCTCACCATCATTGGCTTTTTCAGGCATTACTCAATGAGCGTTTTATCTTACTCGTCAGCACCGACATTTTGCTTGAGTATGAGGAAATTATTGCTCGCCGCACACGTCCTGAAATTGCGTCGGATATTCTGAAAACACTCTTATCATTGCCGAACGTCGAACAGATTGAACCGTATTTTCGATGGAATCTCATTACGCATGACCCAACAGATAACAAATTTGCTGACTGTGCATTTGCCGGACGTGCAGAGTATCTGGTGACGGCAGATAATCATTTCGATGTCTTGAATAGCCTTGAATTTCCGAGTATCAGTATCAAAAGCATTGAAGAATTTGCTGTTTTGCTGAACTCGTAACATCGCTTTATGACAGGGAATGAAATAACCGTTTTCCTTCCACTGTTGCCCGCAAACGCACATCCAGTGCGATATGCTGCTCTCGCATCGTTTCCAAAGCACTCAAAAGTTCCTCCCGTGAGGGCATATCCAATAAATATCCTTGTGCGCCCGCCGAAAACACTTCTTGCACCAGAGAAATAGCCATTGTAGAGGCAATAACCAAAATCTTAAGGTGTGGTGCGGATGCGGCAGCACAACGAATATGTTGAATCCGCTCCCCGCCCAGTTCCGTGAAATAGGCTATCATCACATCAGGAACAAAACGACGCACTGCGTCCTCGATATTATCGAATGTGTGCAACCGAGCTACCACACGCATTGCCAGACCATTGAAGATAAACTGCTCCATCGCTTGCGCGACAGGGGCAGAATCGGAAACAAGAAGAATTGTTTGACTGTGAAATGGAGTGGTTGTTGCCATAGCTTTTGTGTGCTTGCGAAATGTGAAGCATTACCACACAAAAGTAGAATATAGGAGGCGGGAAAACTATGGGTGTTTCCACCTAAGTTTTGAGGGGAAATGTAGGTGGAAACACCTATTGCGATAGGAGAACACGTGCATTGGTGCAAGGTTTGGCGAGAACGGTGAAATATTCACCGCCCCTGTTCTTTCGCGTATGCAGTAAGTTCCCGTCCGACCCGTTTTCGCTCTTTCTCCATGCCGTTGAATGTGGCTTGCACGACAGCACGGCTGGTGCGCTCAGATTCTTCCAGCAAACGGCGCGTGAAGGCGGCACGGTTACGGAAGTACAATGTGCCGCCAATACCTCCAAGCACAAGAATTGAAGCGATACCAAAAATAATTGCCGTGTTGCGCTCCTCAGCCCGCCGAAGATTTTCTACAAGAAGCACTTCGTTTTCACGGCTCGTTTTGATGCGGTGTTCTGTTTCTGTGATAGCACGAAAGGTATTCAATGTTGCCAACGAATCTGCCAACAGGCGTGATGTTTCTTGAAAACGAAAAGCCTCTATTACGTTTCCAAGTGCCGCTTGAGCGAGTGCGCATTCTCGCAGTGCTGCACTTTGGCTGTACATAGCCTTAGCACGTTTTGCTACTTCCAGAGTGTGTTCTGCTTCTGCCAATGCTTCGCGGTAAAAGCCCAATGAACGCAGAACGGCAGCAATGTCCGTCAAAAGCTGCATTTGGTAGGTGAGTGTATATTCCAAGCGACGGCTGTACACAATCGCCTCGTCTAAACATCGTTTTGCCGTTTGCTTATCGCCTCGTTGCAAGTACAATCGCGCAAGATTTTTCAATGCAAAGCCGCCTGATAAGGCTTCATCTGCTTTTTGAGCGATACTGACCGCACGTTGCATAGAAGCAAAAGCCGAATCGTTGTAATGAAGCGCCTCATAAATAAGCCCCAGATTATGCAATGTCCAGACGAGATTTTCCTGACCAAGATTGTTTCTTTTTTGAAACGTCTCGCGTACAACCAGTGATTCTTTGCAATAGGGCAATGCTGATTCGGGATTCCCTGAGCGCATATAGGCATCGGCAACAAGATTCAATGCCAGTCCAAGCATTGTTGTATCGCGCACGGTACGTGCGCTTTGAACGGCTTGCAGGGCGTAATCAAAGGCAAAAGCAATATCGTGTGTGCCGTCTAGCGCAGTCATAGCAAGATTCGCAAGGATTTGTGGCTGAAGCGAGGTAATGTTGTCGGCTTCAGTACGGCGTAGCAGCGCTAGATACTGAGTGAGTGATTCGTTTGCCGAGACATTCGATATATCAGATTGGCTGACGATGTACCAATGTTCTGCCTCAAGCTCATAGCCTTTTCTACCAAGTTTTTGTGCTAAGGCGCGGTATTCAAGCAAATAGACCGGATGCCGTGAGCTTGCTCTGGTGTAATCAAGAAATTTTCGTGCGTGGAAGAATTCCAGTTTTTCCGTGTCGGTGAGCGTTTGCAATATGGAATCTAATGTGCGAACGCGCTCCTGAGCGACACATGGCACCGATATCGAAGCTATGAAGAGCAAAAGCATAAGAAAAAAATACTGCATCGAACCACCCCGCATTTTTGTAGCTTGAGAGACAAGACGTTTTTGCAAATATACTTCATTTCTATACTACCCATCTAGACAAAGCATAGGAAGGACACCATAAAAAAGCCGCTTTGGGGCGGCTTTTTGCATTTGTGCGGGTACATTCGTTTTGGTGGTGCTTCAGGTGAGTAGGGAAGCAATATCAAGCAGGAGTGAAAGGTGAAAAACGTGCTTGCCTTTATCAAAACAGAGCGGGGTGTATTCGTAGCAATTGTACTTCCAATTGCATCTAATTGTATGCCAGTATTATTTTTGCTTATATTTCAACAACTTAAAGCGTTCTTGCGAAAAACGTAAACAAAAAATACACGCATTGTGTATCAAAACCTCTCATTTGCGAGAGTATGTCTCTCATTGTGGAGCACTAATGCTTACAGTGCGAAGAAAAGCCGCCTCTTCGCTTTTGAAAAAACCAAAAGCGAAGAGCAAAAACGGATACACCACTATCCATGCGCACCGCGCCAACAAACCACCCCAAAGCCCCAGACCGCTTGTGGTAAAAACCGCTAAGACAAAAATTATCAGGCAAATACCGACCGAGAGAAGGACGCGTCGCCATTCATAACGAAGCGGATAAATCCTGCGCGTCAGGCGGTACATCAGCACCGCACTCAGCATATACGCGCCCAACGTCGCCCAGGCCGCTCCCCAAATGCCGTAGTGGGGAATGAGCAAAAAATTGAGCGCCACATTTGCCAGTGCCGCTGCGCCGGTAATTGCGGGCAAGTACGCGGTACGCTTGCGGATATAGACACTTGCAGCAAAGTTCACGTACAAACCGTTGAAGTAATATGCTCCCAAAATAATCGGAATGATCGAAAGACCGCTCCAATATGCGGGATTCACAAACCGCCCGCCCAGAAAGGGCATCCGCACAACGTATTCAATCAGCAGACTCCCCGACAAAAACACCACACCACAGACAACCGTGAAATACGTCAGCACTCGTGCAAGCATAACGTGAGTAGAGCGTTGCTGCTTGCGCACAGCAGAAGGCGAAGCTGATGATGAACGAGAACGTGAGGTTTCCCGGAGGTAAAACGGCTTCCATGCGTACTCGAAGACCGTTACCGCCAGCATCATCGGTATTCCCAAGCGATAATTTGCCTGATACACGCCTATTGCTGCGTTGTCCACAAAGAGCTTGAGAATAGGGCGGTCAGCGACTTGCAACATCATTGCCGAAAAAGCCGCCGGAACTGTCGGCAGACCAAAACGCCACATTTCGCGGAATAAGGAACTATCAAAAACAATTTTGCCCATCAGTAGATACCGCCGAAACTCCGGCAAAAGCAGCAGCACCGCTACAAATGACGACAATAAACCCGCCAAAAATATTCCGCGAATTCCCAAATGCAACTTCACTACCAACACCAAATTTGCTACAACATTAAGCACAATAACAGCAAATTTCAGCACTGCAAAACGCTTTGAGCGAGATTCCATGCGAAGCGCAGCAAATGGCACAAGCACGAGCGCATCAAAAAAAGCAATCAATCCTGCATAAACCACCATCGTACCGACACTCTCCAAACCAAGACCCGAAGCAATACGCGACGGAAAAGCACAGATAAAAAGCGTTACCGTCGTGCTCACAACCGCAATTCCCATCAGTGCGTGTGCAAAGACGCTACGGTTATGCTCTCCCATTTCCACCCCATTTTCATTGCTTTTGAAAAACTTAAAAAAAGCAGAATCAAAGCCGCATGAATACACAACATTCACAAATGCAATCAGCGAGTACAGATATGCCGTTTCGCCCAATTCGGCTTTGGTCACATAATTGGTGTAAAGCGGGGTAAGCAGAAACGTGAGAAACCGTCCCAGAATAGTGCTGATGCCGTACACAACGGTATCGGAGGCAAGCGAACGGAGTTTGGCAATCATAGCAGAAACAGCAACAAATGGTCAAAAATAATGCTCATCGGCGGCACAGCGCCAACGGCACTGGTGCAATTCAAATCGAAAAGAGCATGGAAGTCGTTTCTGTGCGGCTTCCACGCTCTTTTTTAAAGAAATTTCTTACTTTACTCTTTTATACCGTCCCGTGATATCTATCGCCGGCATCGCCCAAGCCCGGTACAATAAAGCCATGCTCATTCAGCCCGCGATCGAGAGTGGAAGTGAGAATCTGCACATTCGGAAAAGCAGTTTCTATGCGCTTCACGCCTTCCGGCGCTGCAATCACCGACACAATCACCATGCGCTTTGCTCCTCGCTCCTGAAGACGTTCCAGCGTAGAACACATACTCCCACCTGTCGCCAGCATCGGGTCTAGTACGAACACAAGTGATTCGGGCGTAAGCGTGGGGATATTGCAGTAGTATTCGTGAATGGCAAGCGTCTCCTCATTACGGCTCAGTCCGATATAACCAATACGTGCTTCCGGCATAAGATCAATAAATGCTTGCACGAGCGAAGCACCCGCCCGCAAGACCGGTAGCAAAATCACGTCATGCCCGATTGCGTAGCCCTCCGTCTCTTCAAGCGGTGTCTCGACACGCAAGGTACGCATACCGAGGAACTTCGCTGATTCTACCGCGAGAGCAGTACCGATGCGTTGCATAGCAGCACGGAAACGGTCAGGCGGAGTAGCTTTGTCACGCAAAAATGTGATGTCGCGCCGGACAAGAGGATTGTCAAGGACTGTAAGCATAGCGGGCGAAGGTTAGAAATTGAGAATGAAAGAATTACCGCTTGAGTTCAAGCCACGAAAGATTTAGACTAAGGTGTTGAACGAAATTATCTTGAACTATCTGCACAGACAGGATGAGCGCGGCGCTCAGTCTGTGCTACGGCATGGGAACTGGTTTCGGTGGCACAGACACTCTTGTCTGTGTTCCAAGAATCACTGTCCAGATGCTT
>JANYDO010000566.1 GCA_025363605.1 Candidatus Kapaibacterium sp. | reverse complement strand
CCGCAGTCAGCACCGCCACGCGAATGTCGTTCAATGAGTCAAAGCCCTGAGCACGTGCAGCAGTGAGAATGTCGCTCACGTTAGTTTCCGCATCGCGTTCCAAATCCTTTTGCCGACGCTTGTTTTCCTCCATTGCCGATTGGAGAGTGCCAAGCGTTGATTCTGCTGTCCGTGTGGCATTTTGTGCTTGGTCATATTCCTTCTCCGCCGCTTGTATGGCGGCTTCCAAGCGTTTGCGCTCTTCGTCGGGCGTTTTCGTACCAAAAATTTCTGTAGTTCTTTGCGAAGTTCAGCCAAACGTTTTTCTTTTCCCGCCACTTCCTCCATAAGCCGTTTGGAGGCTTGTTCTTTCTCGGCACACGCTTGCCCAAGCTCTTCCAAACCGGCTTGCAACTGTTCCGCTTCCCCACGTAAACGACGTTCCAAATCGTTTTGTTCGACATACGTCTCAGAACGTTTCGTGAGGCGCTGCACAAGGTCTTGTGCGGCTTTCGGGCTTTCAGGCACAGTTTCCCCAAAGGCAGCACATTGTTCGGCAAGTTCTCGTTTGCATCGTTCTAACGCTGCTAAAGTAGTATCTGTGCGGTCTTGTAGCGCAGGTATATTTTCTTTCAGTGTTGAGTAAAGGTTCTCTAAAATTGCAATAGCGGTATTTGCTTCGGAAAGTGATTCCTTTGCCGTTTCAGTATTAGTGCGCTCTGTGGCAATATTGGCTTGAAGCTCTTCCGTCGCTTTTTTTATGGCGTTCAGACGTTTGTATTCGTCGCGTTTTGCTGTTTGCGCTGCTTCCAGTAATGCAACATCCAGCAAATACGACGTGTTGCTTTGCACGTTCAGTGTGTCGAACTCTTTGAGTAATTCTGCCGTTTCCGACTGCACTCGCAGAATTCCCGCTTCCGTGTTTGAGCGGTCGCTTTCCGTGCCGCTTTGCTGTGCGGCGAGGTCGCTGCTTTGTTTGTTTATTTTTTTGACGAGTGCTTCTATTTTCTTCAATGCCGCTTCATCACTGCTTTCGTCCGATGTGGGCTGATGCTCGGCAAAAGGGTGGTGCGTAGAACCGCACAAAAAACACTCCTCGCCCGCCACAAGGCGCTTGCGGTCGTCTTCGTATTTGGCAATACGGCGCGATTGGTCGAGAATACGCACAGCCAGAACGCGCTTCTCTTCTGCATCTTCGAGGCTTTTCTGAAGTTCACGGTTTTGCTCTTGAAATCCGAGAATATCCGCAGCGCACTTCTCGCGGTGTGCCTCAAGTCCGCGTAATTCCTCGCTTTTTTTCGCAATCTGCTTCGCCAGTGCAACTTGGTTGTTCAGCGTCGTGCCTTCGTCCTTGCAAAGCCCGATTTTTTCCTCCAATTCGCTTGCCGACATTCCTTCCAGTGCGCTTTCCAGCTTGGTCTGAAGGTTATTCACCAAAGCAGTTGTTTTGTCTAGTGCCTCTTGAAGGATTGTACGCTTGTCGGAATCCGCTTTGATGCTTTTTTCAGCATCACGCAGTTTCTTGTCATTTTCATCGAAAGCTGCAAGGGCGATTGTATGCGCTTTTTGCGCTTCTTCCATTTGTGCGATATTACTGCGAAGAAGCGGTAGTGCCGATTCCAGCGTTTTATCGCTTGTGTTTTGGTGTAACCATTCCGCCGCAGCATCAGCTTTGGTGCGCGTCTCTTTGAGCGTATTGGTGCGCCGTTCAAACTCTTTTTTTGCCTTGACAGTTTCTGTATTGGCGGCATCAGCACTCAAGCGGTCTTTGGATAGCTGCTCTTCCTCTGTGCCAATAACGCTATCTTTTTTTACAACCACATCAAAAAGCATTTGTGCGTCAGCGAGTTCCTGCTTTCGTGCCGTGCGTGAGCGGTCAGCTTCGAGCGCAAGATGTTGCGCGGTCTGCAAAGCGGTTTGCGCTTCGGGAATCTGTTTCGTTTCGGCTGTGTCAATAGTTTCTTTGAGCGTCTGAATTTCGCTTGTGGTTTTCTCCAACACCGCAAGTTTGACGTGAAATGGTGCGGTTTGGTGATGCTTGTTCAATCGTTCTCGCTCCGGCGCAAACGCGTCGTAAA
>JANYDO010000453.1 GCA_025363605.1 Candidatus Kapaibacterium sp. | reverse complement strand
GGCGCGGATTGTGGATGCTTATGACAAGCCGGAACGGGTTGGCGCCGAGATTGATACTGCTATTGATTCTATAGCAATGTTCTCCATCAATGTTGCAGGTAAACGTGTAATATCGGGCGAATACCGCGTAGAAGTACGTTGCGTGTTGCCGGAAAGTGGCGCTTCTTTTGCTGAATCAGTGCCGGTTATCTTAGCTCCGATTGCGATTGCGCACTAATCGCCCACGCATCCTTCCCCGCGCACCGCACCACCACACGATTTCAAGAAAAAACAAGCGCCACCGATACAAATGGTATCGGTGGCGCTTGTTTTCTTATAGTATCTTGAATTCAAGCATTATATTATGCGGGTTGCAGCATCGGATTTTCCGGCATGATAGAGAGCATCACGTCATATTCTACCAATAAATCTGCCGAAAGCCCCGCCGCATACCGCGATAATGCTATTTCGCGTTCTTCGGGCATTGCAGCAAGGACGTTTATCCAAATATGCTCTTTATCTTCAGGATTACGCTGCAAACTCAAGAACTCTATTTCGGGAAAGCGTTGCTGCACTTGCTCAAAGAGATGTTGAATACATCTCTGCTGCATCGGCGAAAGCGACGTATCGAAAGGAAGGTCATTCATAGTTGTATCTCCGGTATGAGTGTAGAAATAAATTCCTGTGCGCGTCGTAGTTGCTCTTGGGCGCGATTTTTGCTGACACCTTTGTTCTTGTAATCAGCATTATTACGAACATCCTGCATTTCGCCCAGATACTCTTTCCATCGTGAGGGAAGGAGCTTTCGCCGTGCAATTGCCATTGAAGGCATTTTGTACTTTGCGGTGATCCGGTTCGACGGCGATATTATTTCGGAGCAAATACACCATTGCTGCATGGAAGGCTGCATAATACGACCGATTAGCGCTTGCAATGTAGAATCCCGAATCCCACAGTGCTGCTGCGGCATTGATATTCTCTTGGGTGCGCTGTCTGAAAATTTCCGTGTCTATCATCATAAAAGAAGACGGGCAGCCCGCTCAAGAAACGGACAGCCCGTGAGAAATTGATGTGTGTGCCGTGTTAATATTTCATCGTTTTCCGTGCAGCATCCGCCACCTTGTCCGCCGAAAGCAGAATGTCCTGCTCCAGCACCTTCGCAAAGCCCACCGGAATATCTTTCGAGGCAACGCGCCCAACGGGAGCATCCAAGTACGAGAATAATTCTTCTTGAATCGTGGCAGCAATCTCGCCACCGAAGCCTCCGTTGCGGTAGTGTTCGTGTGCCACGAGTGCGCGATTGGTGCGCTTGACGGATTCAAAGACGGTGGCTTTGTCCCACGGCGCAAGCGAACGCAAGTCTATCACCTCAGCATTGATGCCTTCTGTCGCCAATTTTTCTGCGGCTTGCAGCGAAAGATGAATGGCGTTGCCGTAGGAAATAATCGTCATGTCCGAACCCGGGCGACGAATTTTTGCTTTGCCGAACGGAATCATAAAGTCATCGGACGGCACCGACGACGAGGTAGGACGGTAGTTGTAGAGGAATTTCGGTTCGATATAAACTGTCAGACCTTTCGAGCGCAGCGCATGGCGCATCAGCCCCACAGCATCATCAGCAAACGCAGGGCAGACCACTCGCGCGCCCGGCAGATGAGCAAAGAGCGCATCAAGATTCTGCGAGTGATACAAGCCGCCTTGAATATAACCGCCGCTCGCCAGACGAATCACCATGTTCGGTGAGTACTGCCCTTTGGTGCGCCAGTATTCGTGCGTACATTCCACGTAGGCTTCCATTGCAGGCCAGAAGTAGTCGGCAAACTCAGCACCTTCCACCACCACGCGAATATCATCGCGGTAGCGGCAAAAACCATTCGCTGTGCCGACGATGAAATCTTCCGCAATCGGCGCATTGAAAACGCGGTCATTGCCAAATTCTGTCATCAGCCCTTTGGGAACGTTGAAAATACCTTGCTTTTCTTTCGAGGCAACGTCTTGTCCCCAGAGGAACGTGTTCGGATTGCGACGGAATTCGGTGCGCATCCCGTGATTGATGCCTTCGCGGAACGTGATTTGCGGTGCCGCGGGGTCGCTGACAAACGTATCGTCGTGGTCATAGCTGACAAGCGGCTCAGGAATAAGGAACTGGTCGTTTTCTGACGGGTCGGGGATAGGGAGCGGCTCCACGCGGTCAGCAGCAGCAAAGATGTCTTCTCTATTTTTCGCTTCCATCGCCACTAGCTGCTCTTCGGTCATATAGCCTTTTTCCAGAATCGTCGCCCGAACGCGAGCAATGGGGTCGCGCGTCCACATTTCGACAATTTCTTCTTTGGTGCGATAGAGTTCGTGATTGTCAGAGTTCGAGTGCGAAAGCAAACGGTCGCACTCAGCATGAACCATCGCTGCGCCTTCGCCGGAGAGGACGTAATCGCGTGCTTCTTCGAGCGCACGGTAGGAGGCAAAGGGGTCGCGTCCGTCGCAGTTGATGATTTTGAAATTGGAAAATCCTCGGAAGTTGTCGGAAACACGCAAGTTTGCGGTCTGTTCTCGAAGCGGAACGGAAATGCCGTAGCCGTTATTTTGAATAACAAAAATCAGCGGAAGTTTCTCACGGCTCGCACCATTGACGGCTTCGTAGAAATAGCCTTCCGAGCAAGCAGAATCGCCGCCGGAGTAAATGACAAATTCATCGCCTTTGTATTTCTTGATAGCCCGCGCTGTGCCGGCTGCTATTTGGGAGTGATTGCCCGTCAGTGCCGAGCGATTCTGAATGTGCAAGGGAATTTTCGCAAAGTGGTTGGACATATTGCGCCCACCGCTCGACACATCGGCGGCTTTGCTAAGTCCGTTCATAATAATTTCGTCGGGCGTGATACCGGCAGCCATGCAAGAAAGGAAATCACGATAGTAGGGGTAGAAATAATCTTTCCCTTGACGGAAAATTTTTCCAATCGCAATTTGAATACCTTCGTGTCCGGCGCAAGGAGCGTGGTACGACCAGCCTTTGGCGAGTTTGAGATAATTCGCAGCTTTTTCGTCCAGCTTGCGCCCCAAGTGCATGAGCCGATACCAATCAATGACGGTTTCTTTATCGAAGCCCGTGGTATCGAAGGTGTAGCCTTTTGGATGCTTTCTTGCGACGGCGCTCGCAGATGCGCTTGCCGCACCACCATTTGCAGAAGACCCATTTGCGCCATTTTTGGCGGACGCATGACCATTTGCACCGCTCGCTCCGCCATTGGCATTGCTACTATTCGGTGCCGGTTTATTCGATTTTGCCGCCACCGGAGCGGATTTCTTCGATGCCATAACAATCTCCTACACAAAAAAACTGAAAGAAAATAGTATTTGTCTATTAGTTGCTAACGTAAGCAGTATGGTCGCCTTTTGCCACCTGACGACGTATTTCTACTGTACCTCGCGTTCCCGAACACATAATTACCGCGATGCTTTTTATCGTGACGCATTGAACGGCGTAAATTACAAAATATTCATTGAAATAATCAAATCTAATCCGCTTGTTTTTAGCAAAGCGATGAGTATCATTTTGCATAAAAAAAGCGGCGTGTAGTCCTTTTGATAAGACCACACGCCGCTATGTTTTTTTTATTGTTTGGGGCTAGGAATCGGACTTAGTGTTTCACTACTACGCGCGTTACCCAGCGTTTACCGCGCTCGGTCGAAAACTCGACGCAGTACACACCATTAGCAAGTTTGCTTACGTCCAGTGTACGCTGTTCGCCACGAGCTTCTTTCACAACAGCGCCTTTCATATCCAGCAGGCGTACTTTGACAGGCTCATCCGAAAGTTCGGATAATCCTTCAATCTGAAGGCTCTCGCTAGATGGATTCGGGAAGATGCGCACATTACCGAACATCGCACGGGCAGATGCCTCATTGGCAAGAAGCAACGTAGAGAGTTGCTCTGCGGATGAAGCCGCCGCTGAAGCCGCTGTACCAACTGCGGCATTCGATGTGACCGCACCCACGCCGCCTTTAGGAGTCGCTGTCGTCGTGAAGCCGCTCGTCGGCGGATGTGCTTGGACAGTCACGCTACCACAAGGACTACAGATATGACCGACAGGAATAGTAATACTTCCGCCCGCACCGTTGGGAACCGTAACATTACAAACCGTGATGATATTGCAAGGGAAACCTTCCGGTGGCGGCTGTACGAAGCCCACAATGACCGAATCATTATTCCCAACTATCCGCACAGGAAGACCTCCTATGGTCGGCGTGGGTGAGGTGCCAAAGTTATTTCCGTATATCACAATTTGATTGCCGGATGGTGTCGGAATGTTCGTCACCATAGAAATAAATGGTTGCGGGTTGTTATCAATACGCAGTGGAACTGATACGGTTTGTCCGTCGGGATTCGTGAGGCGAACCGTGCCGGTGCGCGGCGTATTGAGTGTGGACGGTATTTCGACAGCAATTTGTGTCGGCGAGAGATAGCGCGTTATCGGCACTTGTACTCCATCAATGTTCACAATCGTTGTCGGCAAGAAGCCTGTACCGGAAAGGTTGACGGTGAAAGGTCGTCCGGTTGCCGATGTAGAAATTGCTTGCGGAGTAGTAATGCGCAAGTCCCGTGCGCCGGGAGCATCAGCACCATTCGGGTTGTTGCCATTGGTAATGCCTCCGCGTTGGTCGAACATATACTGGGGAACAATTACACCGTGCGATTGTCCGTCAGGATTGGTAAGTACCACCGTAGCTGTGGAACCGCTTGGGATGCTGAAGGTAAAAGGAACGAGCGCAATCACCAACGAATCACCCGACGCTGCCAGAATACCCAAAGGCTGGCCAAACAGCGTCACGCCTGCATTGGGCTGGAAGTTTCTTCCACGCAAGGTCAACTGCCAGTTGCCCGGAACGGGTGAAGACTCAATCGTGCTAATTGATGGCGGTGGACGGCGCTCAATAATAACCGGAACCGATGCACTTTGGCGGTCAGTATTGGTCACGCGCAGTTCTGTATTACGCGGTTCGGCGGTGAGCGCACCCGGAATCTCAATCGTTGCCTGCTGCGGCGAGGTAACACGAGCCGTCACCGGAACGCCACCCAACGTAAATTGCGATGTCGGGAAGAAACCACTACCGGTGACGGTAGTCGTGAAAGCACGACCCGTTGCGGTGGTGACGATTGCCGGAGAAAGAGAGATTCGCGGCGCTGGACCCGGCACGATTGCCAAGGTGACCGAAGAAAATTGACCGTCGGGATTCGTAAAGGTTATGGTACGAACACCCGGATAGCGCAGCGTTGCCGGAAGCGTGATATTCGCTTGCGTGGTCACAACTGCTGTCGGCTGTATGGGCGTGGGAGGTGTAGAACCATCGAACACCGTGATTTTCCCTTGCGGGCTGAGATTGAAGCCCGGAAGCGTCAGCGGAATATCTTCACCGGAGGACATAATCGGATTCGGCGTTACACGGATAAGCGTCGGTGGCTGACCGCGCAGATACTCGGTACCAAGTCCGCCAAAGGTTGTCGGAAGAGAGACCACACCGGGCTGATTGGTAATCACTTGTATTTGGTCATTCAACGGGACACCACCGACAACAGCTTGAATCTGACCGTCACTATTCACCGTGAAACTCTGTACGGGTACACCACCGATTAATACTTGCGTAGCACCGGTGAAGTTCGTACCGGTCAGCGTTACGGGTGTGCCGAAGGTAATCCGTGAGGGCGAAACACCTGTCACAACAGTCGTGCGCGGTGGCGCAGACTGATAGCTAAAACCAAATGCCTGCACTGAACCAAGAGAAGGAGTAATGACCTCAACCGAATTTCCATCGGTCGAGTCAAGAACTGCTTCGATGAAGCTATCACTCAAAACCCTGAATGATTGGGCTGGGAAGTTGCCGAATCGCACGGAAGTTGCACCCGTGAAACCGGAACCACCGAGCATAACTCGCGTTCCGCGTGGACCGCCCGAAGGCAAGATATTAGATATGGTCAGCGTTCTTGGTTGTGGAACGATGGTTGGGAAATTCAGCCCTAAACTCTGACCGTTCAAGCCCGTAATAGCACTCGGATTACCGCTTGTGAGCGTACCGGGAAGGAAGTTAATTTGAATGGTGTTAATTGGACCGGTCGGAACAGGATTTGCTACGCCTGTAAACGTGACCGTTACTTGCGTCGGCGACACTTTGGTCACAACAGGAGTCAGCCCGGGCGGAACACCCGTAATCGTGAAGTCCGTACCGACGGTCAGCACTGTACCATCTGGAATAACACCATTAAACGTATCGCCTGTAATGTTAATCGGTAGCGTTCCGGTTACCGTACCATTTGGATTGCCGGTGAGACTAACGCCGCTTGCATACACAGCCGTTCCGGTAATATAATTGATAGAAAGCAGTTGAGCATTCAATCCCGTCACCGCAGCAGCGCTACCGCCCTGAACACTTGCATTCAGGAAGGTAATTTGCACATTGCCAACGTTATTCGCAGCCGTATGTGCGGTGGCTGCCCCATTAAAGGAAATGAGAGCTTGCGTCGGGGAAAGTTTCGTCAACACCAGCGACAATCCCGCCGGAACGTTCGCAACGGTGAAATGCGTACCGGTAGTGAGTGTTGCATTAGTAGCAATGCCCGTTGACCAAATATCGTTCGTGAGCGTAATAGTTTGCGTATCAGGTACGAATCCATTGTTTGTGCCGGCTTCATTGAATATCAAACCGGAGTAGGCAGCTGTTGGTGGCGGCGAATTGATATAGTTAATTGCCAAACTTTGACCATTTAGTCCGGTGATTGCACCCGCCACACCGCCTTGCAGCGAGGCATTGAGGAACGTCGGCTGGACGTTTGCCACACTATTTGCGGCAGCGTGCGCGGCAGCATTGCCCGTAAAGCTGATAGTGGCTACGTTTGCCGAGGTTTTGGTTATTATCATTGTCAGACCTGCCGGAACGTTTGCAGCCGTAAAATGCGTTCCGCTTGTCAAGTTAGCCCCAACAGGAATACCCGCAGCCCATGTTTCACCAGTCAGCGTTACGGTGCGCGTTTGGGTAATCGAACCGTCGTTAGCAGCAGCTTCTGCAAAGGTCAGACCGGAATATACCGCCGAACCCGTTGCCGGGACATCCAAAAAGTTCACACTGAGGTTTTGCCCATTCAAACCCGTTACTGCGACAGCCGAACCACCTTGTACGGCAGCATTGAGGAACGTGAATTGCGCATTTGTGACGCTATTTACAGCAAGGTGCGGCGCAGCATTGCCTGTGAGCAGCACGGTGATTTGAGTGGGTGAGGTCTTGAGCAATACCGGCACTAAACCCGCCGGAACGTTTGCAACATTGTAGTGCGTACCGGCAAGCAACGTACCACCGATAGCAACGCCCGCTGTCCATGTCTCGGCAGTCAGCGTAATCGTCCGTGAGTTACCAATAGAACCATCGTTAGCAACAGACTCATCGAAGACAACTCCGGAATATGCCGCCGAAGAAGGATCAATGAAATTCACTGACAAAGTTTGACCATTCAGACCCGTCGTAGCAGCCGCATTAAGACTGTTAATAGATGTATCGTCAAAAGTAAATTGCAGATTGGCAATACTATTTGCAACAGTGTGAGCTGTTGCCGTACCTGTCAGCGAAATAGTCACAACCGTAGTCGATGTTTTGGTCAGAACAGCCGTCATGCCCGGCGGCACATTTGCCACCGTGTAATGCGTACCATTCACCAATGGTGAACCTATGCCTACTGCCGTCACCCATGTATCGCCCGCAAGAGTAATAGTGCGAGTTTGGGTAATGGTTCCGTTATTCAACGCCACTTCGGGGAAGGTCGTGCCGGAGTAGGTAGCAGAACCTGCCGAAGGATTATTAAAGTTCACGTCAAGAGCTTGCCCATTTAAGCCCGTAAGATTACCACTGGCAACCGCAGCCGGATTAAACGTGATTTGAACGTTATTGACACTATTTGCCACAAGGTGATTGGTAGCATTGCCCGTAAAGCTGATGGTAGCGACGTTTGCAGAGGTTTTCGTAATGACCATCGTCAAGCCCGGAGGAACGTTTGCAACCGTAAAATCTGTTCCTGAAACGAGCGGAGAACCGATACCCACAGCCGTGCGCCATTCTTCACCGGCAAGAGTAATCGTGTTTGTCATCGTGACCGAACCGTTATTGGCGACGGCTTCCGTGAAGACCGTGCCACCATACGCACCGCCAGCACCCGGATTGGCGTAGTTAATCGCCAAATTCTGTCCGTTCAAGCCCGTCACGCCAACAACCGAACCGCTTTGGAAGGCGGGATTCAAGAAGGTAAATTGGACGTTTGCCACGTCATCTGCCGTTGTATGCAGCGTGGCAGCACCTGTAAAGGAAATAGTACCGACTCCGGCAGAAGTTTTCGTAACGACTGCTGTTAAGCCAGCCGGAACGTTTGCGACCGTATAATGTGTACCCGATGTCAAGGTAGCGCCTGTGGCAATCGCTGTTGCCCACTGCTCACCGGTCAAGGTGATAGTGCGCGTTTGCGTGATAGTACCATTGTTTGCGCTTGATTCGGGGAAGGTTGTGCCGCTATACACCGCGGAGCCTGCACCACCAAAGTTGACAGCCAAATTTTGACCATTCAAGCCCGTTACACCAGCCACAGCATTACTTTGAAGTGCGGCGTTCAAAAACGTAAACTGAACGTTCAGTACGTCATTGATAGGCAAGTGCGCGGCGGCATTACCGGTGAAACTAATGGTAGCAACGTTATTTGAGGTTTTCGTCAGCACAGCCGTCAAGCCTGCCGGAACGTTTGCAATGGTGTAATGTGTGCCTGCGGTGAAGGTTGCGCCTGTTGCCACACCCGTTGCCCAAAGCTCGTTCGTGAGCGTAATGGTGCGCGTTGCAATAATCGAACCATCATTGGCGGCAGCCTCAGCAAAGGTAGTGCCGGAATACGCTGCCGAACCTGGGTCGTTGAAGTTGATAGAATGATTCACTCCGTTCAGACCGCCCGCGATACTACCGCTTTCAATCGCAGCACCGACAAAGGTAAACTGGACTCCGGCAACGCTATTAGCAGCAGCATGAGCAGCAGCATTACCGGTGAAAGAAATCGTTGCGACGTTTGCGGAGGTTTTCGTCAGCACAGCCGTCAAGCCCGCCGGAACGCCTACAATAGAATAATGAGTACCAGCCGTAAACGTTGCGCCCGTCGCCACAGCCGACGACCATTGCTCACCGGTGAGCGTTATCGTTTGGGTAGCCACGACAGCACCGTTGTTGGCAGCCGCTTCAGGGAAGGTCGTACCGGAATAGGCAGCCGTGCCGGGGTTGAGGAAGTTAGCACTGAGAGTTGTACCATTCAAGCCCGTCACTCCGGCAGCAGTTTGTCCGACTTGCAAAGCAGCATCCAGAAACTGAATTTGAAAGGTTGCGTTCTGCGCCGCCGTGTGCGGTGCGCCAGTGCCGGTCAGTGTTGCCGTTGCTGTCGTCGCACCTGTTTTGGTCACAACCAGCGTTAGTCCTGTCGGAATTGGACCGCCGGTAACGTTGTAATGCGTCCCTGCCGTGAGCGTAGCACCCGTGGCAATCGCTTCGTTCCAAACAGTGTTGGTGACAGTGATGGTGCGGACGGTCGGTACAACACCGTTATTTGCAGCTTGTTCGTCGAACGTTGTGCCGGAGTATGCCGCCAATGACGGGTCACGGAAATCTACTGAGTATTTTGTAGTGGCGGTGTTCAAGTTTTCGACACCGGCAGCGTTATTACCAAGAAGCGCTGCGTTAAGCCATGTGATAGTGACACCGTTAATGACATCGTTGACGTTTGCGTGAGCAGCAGCATTACCCGTCAGACGGATTGTGGCAGTCTTCAGCGAGGTTTTCTGAATTGCCATTGTCATGCCCGCCGGCACACCAGTCACCGTGTAATGAGTACCGACCGTAAAATCTGTACCTGTGGCAACAGCGCCCGTCCATTCTTCAAGGTCAAGCGGCGCAGTCGGCGCAGTCGGACCGAGCGTAATGGTAAGCTGAGTCGTGCTGGAGCCGTCATTAGCAGTGGCTTCGGGGAATACCAAGCCCGAAGGATATGCAGAGGAAGCGTATGCAAAGCGGGCAATACGAGCGCGGCTGGAAGTAGTGTTATAGATAGTAAAACGCCCACCGACGACAAGTTTACCATCGGCTTGATTGAGAACTTTATTCACAACGTTATCAAAGCCGGAGCCGGGATTAAATAACAAGTCAATCGCACCGGCAGTACTGATACGGGCAATATTATTCCGCGCTGTTGCAGCATAACTGGCAAAACCGCCACCGGCAATAATGCGACCGCCGACATCAACAGTAATGGAGTTCACCGCTGCATTGAAACCCGTGCCTGTGGTGAAGGTAGCGTCCAACGTTCCGCGTGTAGCGCCTACTCCGGCAATGAGTCGTGCAATGCGACCACGTCCGGTAGCACCAAAGTTCAAAAAGTTACCGCCAACAAGCACATTTGTTCCCACAAGTTGCAAGGCTAAAACATCGCCATCGAATCCTGTACCATTATTTGTTCTGAATGTCGCGTCAATTGCTGCCGTAGCAGCATTGACCCGCACAATACGCCCGACAGCACTTCCGTTATAGTCCGTGAAGTCACCGCCAACAATGAGGCTCGTACCATCCACGACAACGCAAGAAGCAAAATTCCCACCCGTAAAACCAACGCCCGGATTAAATCCACCGACCGCCGCACCGGTGGCAGTTAAGCGAACAAGACGATTGAAAGGAGTGGTAAAATCTCCAACTGCGACAACATCTGTGCCGACAACAGCGACAGCCCGTACCGTATTATCAATGGCAGTCGTCGCAAATCCGGCATCCAAAGCACCGTTTGCTTGCAAGCGCATCACATAATTTTGCGTGCCGTTATTGAACAAACCGCCAATAAAGAAGCCTGTGCCATCAAATGCAATGGAATTAACCTGCCCGTTGATAACAGCTATACCCGGCGGAGTAAACGTACCGTCAAGCGTACCGTCGTCATTGAGACGAGCAACGCGATTAATCGCCGTTCCGCGATAATTGGTAAAGTTTCCGACTACTATCAGTTGCGTACCAACTTGGATAACATCCCGCACCTCAGCATTAAAGCCATCCGGCGGACCGGTAAAGGTAAAGGTCGGATCAAGAATTTGAGCCGTAGAAGGTGCAACCGCTCCCAAAAAGGAGAACAGCAGCAGCAGAGGCACGATAAGTGCATTCCTGCGCACTGCCAATGGCAGCACACGTCCACTGGCGTGCAGCATAGAGACTATGCTGTCGGCGAGTGGAGAGAGAGAGGAAAGTAGAGCCATGGTAATACAGAAAAAATAAGTAAATAGTTAGAGATAAAGTTCGTATTTGAAATAATCAGAATCTTTGAAATGATAAGAAGCATTATAGCTTTGAGGAAAATCTGTAGGACTGAGAGGATTGAACGATGAGCAAATTGTGTACCAAGACCGAAGCAACTCCTGAACAACTCTTCACGATTCATCGAATCTTTCTTTCTCGTGCAGTGCGAAGAAAAGCATAACGAGGGAAAGCATTACAAATGAAACCGACAGATTATCAAGTGCAAAGATACCGAATTGCAAGACACGAAAATAGTGAGGGGGGGGCAACGATTTTTGAGGGGTACGTCACATTTATACTTCACAAAACGAGCAGCGACTACACGTTTTGTGTATAAGCTCGTTGTCAATAATTTTTCGGTAAAATCTAGTGGGCAAGGGAGCATACTCCAATGTTTCTCATGCCGGATTACTTTTGGTCAAGAACTTAGCTCATCAACAACACATTTTGCGTCCATTGCGTAAGGTCGGCGCGAGCTTTCATGCCCGTTTTTTGGTAGATTGTTGTAAAGATGTTACGCACAGAACCTTCGGTGAGACCAAGCACGGAGGCAATTTCTGAATTGGGGAGATGCGCCAGACGCAAGGCGCTGACTTCTCCGGCGGTAAAATGATATTTTGCAAGTTCGTTGGCAGCAATAACCAGTTTTTCTT
>JANYDO010000413.1 GCA_025363605.1 Candidatus Kapaibacterium sp. | reverse complement strand
CCTAAACATCTGGACAGTGATACTTGGAACACAGACACTCTTGTCTGTGCTACGGCATGAGAACTGGTTTCGGTGGCACAGACACTCTTGTCTGTGCAGATAGTTCAAGATGATTTCGTTCAATACCTTAACGCAAATATGTCCACATTACGACAATTATTCCTCTTTACTGCCCTCGTCATCATTCTGGGCTGCAGCATAAGCAATGTCCTCCATGCGCAAGGCACAACATCATCTCAGAATCGTACCAGTCGTGGACGTGAGTTTTATCTGACCTTCATGCCGAATGTCCACGATGGAGGGCGCAGCACTTCGTTTTTGAATGATTCGCTCTACGTGTACGTTACCTGTGACGTACCGACCAGTGGAAACATCCGCTACCGAAACCGCTTCGGTGGTGAGATAAACGTGCCTTTTGCTATTACGAACCCCAACCAAATTTACACGCTGCGGGTTCATTACCAAAGCGTGGAATTGCAAGGGTATTACACCGGCGACCGCTTTGATTCTGCCGGAGCGCAGTCAGAGAAGGTTGCGCGGCAGTCATTCCATATCACCGCAAACGACGAGGTCGCGGTCTATGGACTGAACCAAGCACTCTACACAAGCGACGCTTTTCTGGCGCTGCCCGTGAGTTCATTGGGCGTGGAATATATGGTTTTGGCATACAAAAGCGATGCGCGGGGACTGCTGTTTATGCCGAATAGCCGCGATGAAGTCAGTACGCCATCGCAGTTTGCCGTTGTTGCGACGCAAAATAATACCGAAGTCCGCATTCTGCCATCGGCTCCGACACTTGTTGCAGGGACAACTGCGCCACAAGTGGTGCGATTGAATGAAGGCGAATCCTACCTTGTCCAAGCCGACCCGCGTGCGGCAGGCGGGCTGGCAGACCTATCGGGAACGCGCATTATCGCCACAAAGCCGATTGCTGTTTTTGCCGGACATCAGCGCACGACGCTTCCAGTGGAACTTCGCCCAAGCCTCTGGACGCGCGACCACCTTGTCGAACAACTTCCGGGCTTAGAGACATGGGGTAAAAGCGCTTTTATTACGCCTTTCCTCCGCGCACGCGATGAAATCGGCGTTGGAACGGACTTGTTCCGCATTATCGCCGCTTACGACAACACGCAAATTTTTATCAACGGACAGCCACTCACGACGTTGAGAGCGGGGCAGGTCTATGAAGCATCGCTCATTAGCAGTGCTTGGATAACGGCAAGTGACCAAATTCTGGTGGCGCAGTTCAAAAAGACCTCCTCTACGCTCGAAGCAAAATTTATCGGCGACCCCTTCATGCTGCTCGTGCCACAAGTGGAGCAGTACGACCGCTCGTATCGGTTCATCAACGTTGAGGCGTTCGACCCTCAGAATCTTGGCATTGCCAGTCCCAGCAGTCGCGGTCGGGTGTTTGAAGACCATTTCATAACGATTATCGCCCCCAACCGGGGTACAGGAATCACGTCGCTGATGGTGGATAATGTCTCCCTCGATGCCTCGCGCTTTACGCCCATTGTCAATTCCGGCTATTCGTTTGCAAATTTTGGTGTTTCGCCGGGCGTTCACACAGCGCGTGGCGACAGCGCTTTCGCCATCTATGTCTATGGCTATGGCGTACTCAATTCTTATGGTTATATCGGCGGCGGGCGCTTGCGGATTATTGCTCCCGACCGCGACGCACCACGCTTGAAATGGCGCGACACCTGCTTTGGCGTAAGTGGTATGGTCTATGACACCTTGCTGACGGATTCGCGTATAGCCTCGGTGCAAGCCCTCACACCGCGCAATGTCAACGTAAGTATCGCTCCCTTTACTCGCTACGCAGATAGTGTGGGCTTTAGCGCGACGTTACAAAATCAATTTCAAGATGGTGAGTTTACACTGGAAGCGCGAGATTCTATCGGCTTTGTGACGCGCAAACGCTTTTTTATTCCCGGACTCACGGTTGCTTTGGAAGGTCAAAACGCTAGCTCACCAATGGAAGAACGGCGCTTCACGATGCCCACCGGCACAAGTCGCACATTCCGCTTGCCCGTCGCCAACTATGGCACAACGACCCAAACAATCACGGCTATCAATCTCGTAAACAGCCCCAACAATCGCGCTCCGTTCCGTATTCTTACGCCCGCATTACCGCTTGTGCTGCCTCCTCTTGGACGCGATACCATTGTTGTAGCGCTGGATGCACCGGAGGATGGTTCGTATAGCAGCACATTAACGCTTGTTTCTACCTGCGCCACCCGCACTGTTAGTCGTCTCATCGTCGAAGCGGGACAAGACCGCACAGCACCTACTGTCGCAAGCCAGCGCGATGTGTGCGCACGAACGGTGACGTTGCGTGTACAAGACGTTGAGCCGTTTCCTTCAGGAATAGCCCGCGTGGAGCCACTCAGCAACCTTGTGAACTGCACCGTGCGACTGGAGCCAAGCGCAAACACATTGGATATGCGCGTTATCATTACGATACCGAATCCACGGCGTGATGCGGTCTTTGAGCTTGCGGTGATTGATTCTGCGGGCAATAGAACCATCGTGCGCGATACAGTACAAGGCTTCACGCTCGAAATAGTACGCACCAGAAATGAAAAAGGCGCAACAGGCGAATGGGGCGACATACCAATCACAGCGCTGGATTGTCGCGAAATAGAAGTGCGGAATGCCGGCATCAAGCCCTATTTCTTAGATCGCCTCGTACCGCGCGGCAATCAGTGGTTTAGCATAGCGGAAAGCCAATTTCCGATGACGATTCCGGCGGGCGGCAAGAGTATTCTGCGCGTTTGCTTTGCACCATTGGAAGAGCGCAATTACCTTGATACACTCGTACTGGAAGGCTACTGTCAGCAAGAAGCCTTGCTTCTGACGGGAAATGGCGAGCCTCT
>JANYDO010000412.1 GCA_025363605.1 Candidatus Kapaibacterium sp. | reverse complement strand
CATACATCGAATTATCGGAATGATTACCGAAACACTCACCCATTGCTGTAGCAAGTGCGGCAGCGAGACTATCGTGCGCAATGGTCGCAATCGCTACGGCAAGCAGCAGTACTTGTGTAAGGACTGCGGAACGTGCCGTGTGCTGACACCGAAAGAACCGCCCTACAGCCCCGAACGGAAGGAAGAAATCCTGCGTATCTACCAAGAGCGGAGTAGTATGCGGGGAGTAGAACGGTCAATCGGTGTATCGCGGCATACCTTGTCGTCATGGATAAAAAAAAAGTCTGTCTCTGGCCCAGCATAGCAGAAACATTGCTTCCGGCAGAGCCGGAGGATGTCTTGGAACTGGATGAAGTTTGGTCATTTGTCTATCGCCGTAGCAATAAACGCTGGCTTTGGACGGCACAATGCCGAAGGACACGGCAGATTGTTGCCGCCGTTCTCGGCGACCGAAGCACCAAAACGTGTGAGCAGCTATGGGAGTTGATACCCAAGTCCTACCGTCGATGCCACACATACAGTGATTTTTGGGCAGCATATTCTAAGGTATTCGACGTGGAAACACATCGTTCGGTCGGTAAAGAGACGGGAGAGACCGCTCATATGGAGCGGTGGAATAATACATTGCGCCAGCGCCTTTCCCGGTACGTGCGTGAAACACTCTCGTTTTCAAAGTCCGATTTCTGGCATCAAATTGTCACGGAAATGTTTATCGTTACTGACAATCTGTCATGTATTACTTGACCACTACCAAAAATTCTTCTCCCCCGGCTCGCCACCTGATACCAATACCACCCCGAACATTTCAATCAAGCGTCTCACCAAACACCTCACCAAACGCCATCGCGGCATCTTTCGGTGCAATACTTTCTATTGGTTCTTCGCCATCAGTGAGCACAATCCGAAACGGGAAATCACCAAACGGCAACCATTCCACTGCATACGAAAGTCGTGAATACAGCGCCACAAGCGGCTTACGGTACATCGTGGCAATATGCACAATCGAAGTCTCCGGCGTAAAGACAGCATCCACGTGTTGCACAAGAGCGCAGACATCCAAGAGATCACGGCTGACGGGAAGCAGCGTGGTTTTCATCGGAAACACTGTATGGAGCGCCTCACCAAGCGAGCGGTCTTGCGGTGCAGTGTTCAACAAGAAATGGGCGCTGGGAAAACGCTCCATGAGAAGGCACAAACACTCTTGATTGCGCCGAAGCGACCACTGCCGCGCAGGAGCGCCCGCCGAACAGTTGTAGAAAACAATTTTTTGCGTAGAATCTGACTGATGATGATGAAATGCCCGAAGCGTTTCTTTAGCACAGGTAGTATGCACCTCCGACAGTTCCACACCGTAGCGAACAAGTTCCTTACTATATTCCCATCCAAACGCGGCGCAAACAAGTCGCACTTGAAGTTCAGCCATCGTTTCACGCTCAAATTCAACGGGCAAAAGAAGATTGAAGAGTGTTGAATAGAGCGCCGTGCGGGTTGGGTGCGCAATGCCTATTTTTATCGGCGTTGCGCCCGTGAGAATATTCACCACCAAACCCGCCATCGTGGTTTTATGGAAAACCAGCGAGAAGACCGCGTCGTAGCGTTCGTACCGCATCAAACTGCGAAGCGGCGGCACGAAGAGTGCGAGCAAAGCACGAAGCGGCTTCTGAGTACCATCAAATCCATAGACTTTCGCCACGCGGTGGTCATGCGCCAGAAGCGAGAAATTACGCGGTGATGCCAAGACGTGAATTTCTGCATCGGGCAGCATTTCTCGCAAGAGATTGATAACGGGAGTGGTCACAATCATATCGCCAATGCGGTCGTAGCGGCAAAGCAAGATTTTTCGGCACGTTGCGGCATTGAGCGGCGCAGTGGCGGATTCGTTGTGAAAAAGGAGACGCAAAAGGCGATAGCCAAACGCACGGGCTATCGTCTCTAAACCTTTGCGGAGAGTGGTTGTCGTCATTGTAAGCATGCTTTATCCAAGACGTTTTTGGTGTGGTTTGCCGCCTTGAATGTTTTGATTGGCATTGCTATTGGGAAGAATATTCTGCGAAGGAGCGCTTAATTCTGCGGTTTGGAAGTGCTGCACCATTGTTCGCAAGTGCTCCGACATATCGCGCAAATGCTCGGCATAGCTCACAATGACCGTAACATCTTTAGCGGTTTGACGGCTAATAATACCCATTTCGCCGACCCCAAGCGCAATTTGCTGACTGGTCTCTAGCTGCTGCTGATTTGCCTCGGCGACAGAGTGAATGCGATGCGCAACGTTCTTTGTCTCGCCCAGAATTTGCCCCAGAGCTTCGCCGGCTTTCACCGCAAGGGCGCGACCTTTATCCACTTGGCGGGTGGCTTCGGTGATGGCTCCCGTTGCAGATTCCGTATTGCGCTGAATAGACGCGACCATACCCGCAACTTCTTTCGTAGATTTCGCAGTGCGCTCGGCGAGCTTGCGGACTTCATCGGCAACGACCGCAAAGCCGCGTCCGTGCTCACCTGCGCGAGCAGCTTCGATAGAAGCGTTGAGTGCCAAAAGATTGGTCTGGTCGGCAATCTCCCGAATAACATCCGTCATCTCACCAATGCTATCGCTGCTGGATTTCAAGCCGTGAATTGTGTCGGCAAGATTGCTCACATATTGCGTTATGCGGTTCATTTCCTCAATGGTCGCCTGCACGACAGCGCCGCTCATTTCGGCTGCCTCTCCTGCCCGGTGAGCTTCTTCAGCGGCTTGCATAGCGAGGCTGTTGTTTTCAGCAACGATTGTCGTGCTGTGGTGCACAATTTCGCCGATGCTTGACATTTGCGATTGCTGCTCTTGCGTTGCCGCCGCGATATTACTTGCATATTCGGCAATTTCTCCGCTTGCTTGTGCGGTTGAATTCACGGCATCTTTGAGGTTTGTCACAAGCGCATTCATTGTTTCGACAACGTGATTGAACCCCATGTACAGCCCCGCGATAGCATCCATCTTGCCCACGGTCATATTCACTGTCAGATTTCCTTCAATAAATTTATCCATACCGGCAAGCATACTATTGACGCTGTGGGTGAGATATTCCTTTTCGTGTTCGATAGTAGTGACGGCTTCGTGAACTTTCTGCTCTACACTTGCCTTTTCGCTTTGCAAATCGCTCATTCCCTTGCGTATGCTTTCGACCATCACGTTGAAAGAATCCGCAAGACTGCTAATTTCGTCGTTGGTATTGACACTTACATTGACAAGCAATTCTCCATTTGCAATTTGCTCGGCTGTGCGCTGGAGGTAGCGGACAGGCTGCACAATACGCCGTGCCATAGAGTATGCGACCCAAAGGCTCACCACCAGCGACACCAATCCGACTCCAAGCGCCACCTGACCGCTACGCACGGAAAACGCTTCCTTTTCGGGAACGGTTTTCTCAATGAGCGCTTCTAAGTCGTGCGAGGCATCGCTAAGGCGCAGTACGTCTTGCGCAATAGCATCATACGCAGAAACAGCAGCATCGAAGGCTTTTGCATAATTTTCGGCAGATGTTCGTAATTCGGCAGTCAGACTAGTCGGCAAAGCACTCGCATCTACCGCTTGGCGAAATTGCGCGTAGGTTTCGGCAAATTTCGTTAGCTCCTCATTCGCCTGCTGCTCACTCTTGGATGCAGCGACAGAGCGGTTGCGGGATGTCTGGTTTTGCTTGAGGAGAAATTCTCGCTCACTTTTTTGCATTCGGAGCATCAGTGCTTCCAGACGACTATTGCTTGTAGCGCTGACGGCTTTATCGAATTTCGTGGAAAGGTCTTTCAGTGTTGGCTCCAGCCCCGGTTTATCATCCACACCGTAAGCGATCATCTGGTCAATAATACGCTTGAGAATTTGGCGATAATAGGTATTCATGGCTGCTTGAATGGCGGGAGTTTCGCGGTTGCTGTCATAGCGAGCAAGCAGAGAATCGAATATCCGTGCATTATCATCGGAACGTGCAATATAGACCAGTTTGCGATAGAACAGGAAATTCTTCTCCCCTCGGCGCATCTGCACAAGCAACATTCTGAGGGTCACATAGTCTTTTGCTTCGCGCATAGCTTCAGCGCGAAGTACCATAAAGCCAACGACCACCGCCGAGAGAACTAGTACTAAAAGCGTTAGCGCAAAAATTTTCCGAAAAAGCGTGAATCGTCGAAGAAAGGTCATCATCTGTATTCTTCCTTCTGTATGTGTTGAGTAGAATCGTGAGTAATAAAGCGCACACAATCCCTGTGGCGGGCAAAACCTTGTGGCGATAACCGATAGCTCGTTGGTGGTGTGTAATACGTTCGATACACAACGAGAAACATTAACTCTTCAAAACAACAAAACGTCAGCAAAAGCCATATTCTAAGCCGGCTTTTCAAGTTTGACATGAAAATTATGCTTCGCAATGTCCCGCACAATTTCTTGTACGTGATGCTTTCCCTTGGTTTCGAGCAAAAATTCCACTTCGGTTTCCCGTAAGCTCGCCGCCGTGAACACGCGGTCGTGAGCAATGTTGAGTACGTTTGCACGGTGTTTGGCGACAATCGCAGCAATTTCGGCAATACTACCGGGCTTATCGGGGACGATAATTTTCAAACTCGCCAAGCGACCATCTTTCGCCAAGCCGCGCTCCAGAATCTTTGCTAAGATGGTAATATCAATGTTCCCACCTGTGACCACGACTGCAACACGCTTTCCGTCAATACCCGAAATTTTGTGGTTATAGACTGCCGCAAAACCTGCTGCGCCGGAGCCTTCGACGAGCGTTTTTTCGCGCTCCAGCAGCACCATGATAGCGTTTGCAATTTCTTCTTCGTTCACTGTCACAATATCATCCACATATTTTTGCACGATGGGGAATGTGTGATTGCCAACTTTTGCTACCGCAATACCATCAGCGATAGTGCTTGCCCGCTCTACTTCTGTGATTTTTCCGGCGGCAACGCTTACTTTCATGCTTGGCACTTGCTCGGCTTCTACACCGATAATCCGAATTTTTGGGTTAATTTCTTTCATTGCAATCGCAATACCCGCAATCAGTCCGCCCCCGCCAATAGGTACAATCACGGTATCCAAGTAGGGATTTTGCTCCAGAAGTTCCAGCCCCACCGTACCTTGCCCTGCGATAATAAGCGGGTCGTCGAAGGCATGAATAAACGAGTATCCGTGCTCGTGCTGAAGCTCCATCGCACGTGCAAATGCGTCGTCGTAGCTACTTCCATGCAAAATCACTTCAGCGTTAAATTCCTGCGTTCCGCGTACTTTCGCAAGCGGCGTGGTTTCGGGCATGACAATCGTTGCCTTGATGCCGTTGCGCTGTGCTGCATACGCCACCCCTTGCGCATGATTACCTGCCGAAGCAGCAATAACGCCAGCTTTACGTTCTTTCTCGGTAAGTCGCAGAATCTTGTTCAGCGAACCACGTTCTTTGTACGAACCCGTCATTTGAAGATTTTCCAACTTCAGGCTCAGTTTGCAACCAGTCATATTCGAGAGACGCTCCGAAGCCGCACAGGGGGTTTCATAGACATAGCGCCGTATAGCATCGCGTGCCGTCTCGATATCCTTGAAGGAAACCGTTATCGGAAGGTTGTTGTCGGGCGATGTTGCCAGCGCTGTTACCGCAGACTCAGATGGGGCATTCGCAATAGATTTAGTCATAGCTGGTTTGGTAACAGCTTTTGGTGCGAGTTTTGCCTTTGGTTTTGCACGATTCTTCGTACTTTTTAAAGTTTTGGCTGATGCTGAAATGTTTGCCATGAGAATTCCCCGAGGGAAAAAGCGTGAAAAGAATGTAGTAATCGCGGTCTTTGGATTGCAGATTGTCCTGAAAACTTATGAAAATTTACGAAAGTGAACAACAAGAACTTTGGCGTAGTGCGCTAATGCGGGCTTTTTTGTGCGAAGCCTCTGATATGATGCGCTTTGTGGGGATGGAATTTTTTTTTGTCATCCCAAGTATTCTGTGTAATTTTGGGACTTGCTTAGTTGCAAGAAAATCATATATTTCGCATGAAGGTATTTCTCGAAATAGTATGGTTCGACATTTTTCTCATTTTGCTGAAGTTTTTCGCTGTGTCGCAACCTCATCATACCAATCCGAATATCCTCGGCGAAAATCTTCACACAGAATCGCCGCTTCTGAATGTACGCGATGTTGATCGCCTCCATGAGATGAAGCGTCGTCAGCGATATGTGGAATATGTCAGTTTGGCAGCGGGACAAGGCTTTCTTGCAGCCGGACTTCTTCATGCTACGAACCTGACAGCTTCGTTTGGCGCAATGCCTTTTGTTTTTGGTGCTGCGTGGCTGCTCGCACAAGTGCGCGAAAAGCGTAGGACGCTCGGACGGCATGATACCAAGCGCCTGATGGGTGATACGATAGAATCCTTTACTATAGCAGCAATGATGGCACTGCTCGTGATTAGCTCTCGTTGGTTTTCCGTCGGTGTCGGCGTGATGATGACATACCTTTCGATGGCAATTCTGGCGTATTTTCTTGGTTCTTTCATTGGTGAAATGTGGTGGGCGAGTCGTATCTTCCCGCGTTACGACCTCGAACATAAAGTCAATTATGTGATCAACCTCAACCGCTCGGTAATTTTTCCGTACAACTTGCGGTATCTGCGCAGTATCCTACGCGATACCTCCTCAAAAACCACGTCCTTTAAGCGTCCGCCTTCTCGCGACGGTTCTGGATCCTCTTCTTCCTGAATCTCTCAACGGTTCGACCCGTAAGGTTTTGTCTATGAAGCATCAAGCCTCCATTCGCGCTCTCGCACTTTTTACTTGTGGCTGCCTTGTCTGCGCTGATGCTCTCGAAGCAGCAGTGCCGATACTGCCAATATCAAGCATGGTGACTACCCAAAGCACTTCGCCGAAAAGAGGTGCAGCACCGAAGACAAATGCCACCAAATCAAGCTCTTCGCGGTCACGTGCGCAAAGTTCAGGTGCGAAGAAAAGTGCATCTTCACCAGGAACAAAAGCCTTTCCACAACGTGCGGCAACACGCCCTCGTGCTACGGCGCAAAGTGCGAAAAAACGAACTGTTCCGACTAAAAATACCGTTAATAAAAGTTCAGCAAAAAGAGCAGTTGCACGGAAAGCAGCGGCAAAAAGATTTACGAAAAGCACCAACGGTGCTGCGACTATGCGTACATCGTCCGCGAAAAAATCCTCCGGCAGTGCGCGTTTTTCTACAGCCAGCAAAAAAAGATATTCCAGCCGCTATCGTTCCTCTGCAAAATCCAGTTCCAAAAAATACGCTCGCTCAAGCAGCAGAAGGCACTCGCGCAAGTATTACAGTACCCACCGCCGTTCAAAATCTTCTTCACGATATGCTACGTCGCAGCCGCGTGCTGTTTCGGAAACCGTACTCAAAGCCCAAACATCGTTTGCCGAAACATGGCATGAAACCTTGCAAGACGAGGAACTCATGCCTGGTGTACGCTATAAGCATTACATCATCAGCACGGGCAGCAAACACTCCATTCATGTTCTAGAAGTTGACCGCACCAAGCCTGACGTAGGCATTGCTCTCTGGAAAGCACAAAATCTGGCAAATGGCTTAGAAAGCCTTCCCGCCATTGCGAATCGTGCTGATTCCGGCAAAACAGGCGCTCTGCAAGGTATGGTGAATGCGAATTTCTGGCGTAGTTACTACAATACACCGCTGGGACCTGCCGTTGTGAACGGCGAAGTATTAGAAATGGGACAGTACAAGGGCTGGTCATCGTGCTTTTTTGACCGCCAAAACCGAATGTATATTGAGCGCTTTAGCATCACCGCTACACTACGCACCCGCGAAACAAGTTTTCCTCTGGAAACAGTGAACGCACGTCTGAACCCGAATGGTGTTGTGCTCTACAACCACTACGCCGGAAAAGAAGTTCCTCTTCCCCCTGTGCTACCCGTAGGCAATGTGGAGCAAGGAACATCAAGCAAAACAAAAGCAGGTGAAAACAGCTTTCCCATTGATGATAAACTGACACAAAGCCAAATTCAAAAGACTTTGGAAATGCAGCGTCGTATTTATGCTGCCGAACGCCCGCTTTACAAAGCAACCCTCCTCTACGCCTCAGCACCAGTTATCAACGAAGAAATTGTTTGCCGTGTGGTAGAAATTGACACCGGAGCGGTGGCAGTGCCGCAAAACGGCGTAGTAGTGTCGTTTGGCAAGAATATTGACGAAAGCGAGTTACCGCACCCGGGCGACAAAGTGACGTTGATGTTCAAAACAAATACGTATTCCAGTGTTCCATTTGTTCATGCTGTCTCCGGTACGCCGCGCCTTGTGCGAAGCGGCATTGCAAGGCACGAGGCAGGCGAGGAAAGTACATCGGGGCGGAATTTCATTACTCAAAAACTACCTCGCACCGCTATCGGTACAAATTCCGCAGGGACAATGTTGTATTTCGTTACCACCGACGCTACCGACACCGAAGCCGGCACGACAGGCATGACACTTCAAGAACTTGCCGAAGGGATGAAGCAAATTGGTGCGTACCATGCCGTAAATCTCGACGGTGGCGCATCGGCATCAATGGTCGTGCGTGGTTCGGTCAATAGCGCTATCGGCAGCGCACGCCCGGTCTCCATGGCACTTGGCATAGTGCAGCAAGACCCTACCGCAGACCGCCTTCAGCCCAAACGCAAACTCATTACCAAGCCAATTGGCAAACAGCCTTCCAAGTCTGAGCAACGACCCGGAGGTACGCCCCGTCAAGACGCATCCAATTCTTCGGAAACTGAGCAAAGTTTACTCATGCGAGAACACAAGCCGGAGGAGCATAAACCCGAAGAGCGCAAGTAAGCACATTATCGGTTGAGTTTGATTTTATCCTCTTACTTTTCTCACACCCCCAAAAGTATCGCACCATGACACAGATTCTCGACGGCAAAGCAATCGCTCAAGATGTCCGCACCGAAGTTGGCGTAAAAACGCTCGCATTGAAGCAATCACGCGGTATTCAGCCCGGTTTGGCGGTCTTGATTGTAGGCGAAAATCCTGCTTCGCACGTCTATGTGCGCTCCAAAGCAAAAGCCTGTGAAGAGCTTGGTTTCTACTCGGTGGTGCTGGAAAAGCCCGCAACCATTACCGAAGCAGAGGTGCTGACACAGGTGCGCGAGTGGAACGCTGACCCGCGCATACACGGGATTCTCGTGCAATTACCGCTTCCCGACCATATTGACGAACAGCGCGTTCTTTTGACGATTCATCCCTCGAAAGATGTGGACGGCTTCCATCCTGAAAATGTTGGCCGTCTGGTGGCGGGACTGCCATGCTATGCGCCTTGTACGCCTGCGGGGGTTATGGAAATTCTCAAGCGAGCACAGATTGAGACCAAAGGCAAACACGCCGTTGTGGTAGGACGGAGCAATATCGTCGGTAAGCCCATGGCAAATCTGCTTTATCAGAAAGCCCCTAATGCGAATGCTATTGTTACCATTTGCCACACCGCCGCACCAGATTTGACGCGCTACACGCGCGATGCCGATATTTTGGTGGCAGCAGTCGGTGTGCCGGAAGCAATTCACGGACGCGATCTTAAAGAAGGTGTTGTCGTCATTGACGTAGGAATAAATCGTATTGACGACCCCACAGCCCCGAAGGGAACACGGCTTGTGGGTGATGTACATTTCGAGAGTGCATCCGAAAAGGCTTCTGCCATTACCCCCGTCCCGGGCGGCGTAGGGCCGATGACGATTGCGATGCTCATGCTGAACACCTACCGTTCGGCGGCGGGGGAAGTGTACTAAGAGTCATTTTTGCGGCACAAATGCTCGTTTGTAGTTTCTATTTTTTCAAGAGGCAGCGTCTAAGCGGTGTGCTTTAGCATTGGCAATATTTAACTCAGAAAACGCAGAGTGAAAAATGGGAATCGAACGAAGAATGAGATGCTCCGAAATACGATTCATCTCGCCGGAGGGGCAGCAGCAAGCGCAAAACTAAACAGCACCAAGCATCTCAATAAGCCCGCTTGCCGTCAGCGATTGCTGGCTGTGCTGTGCCGCAAAAAGGTCCCCGGCACGTCCGTGAATATACGCGCCCAGTGCGGCTGCTTCGAGTGGCTCTATGCCGAGCAGTTTTCCTTGCGCGAGAATTGCCGCAATAATTCCTGTCAGCACGTCCCCACTTCCCGCTGTCGCCATACCCGCATTACCACTCATATTCCAGTAAGAGAGCGCACCATTGCTGATGATGGTCGGGACATTTTTCAAGAGCAATGTGCAACCTAGTATTTTCGCCCACTCAGAAGCAAGTGTCTGTGCGGTTTCGGGTATGGTCTCATAATCGCAGCCCGTTAATCGTGCAAATTCCCCTCGGTGGGGGGTAAGAATGATGTTTGGGCAAAGCGGCAAGAACGCGCCGCCTTCCGAGCGTAATGCCCGTAAGCTATCTTCCGAGCGCAATGCCCGTAAGCCGTCGGCATCAATCACAACGGACTTCTCAGGCGGAATGCTTGCGATAAGTTCACGCACCACATCCAGCGTTTCAGCATCCACGCCCAAGCCGGGACCAAGCGCCAGAACATCACTTTTCTCCATTGCCTCGCGTAAGAGCGGCAGGGCAGCACGAGAAATTGCACCTTGCGCATTCGAGGGAAGCATATGCGTCATCACTTCGGGCAAGACAGCGTTGTGAATATGCGGTGCATACAGCCGCACCAGCCCAGCACCCGCAGAAATACAAGCGTTAGCAGAAAGCGCCGGAGCACCCGCCATTGCTTGCGTTCCGCCGATAATTGCCACACTGCCAAAATCATGCTTTGCAGCACGGCGCGGGCGATCGGGGAGCAAACGCACTACATCATCCTGCTCCATTACCCGCACTAATGCTTGCTTTTCAATAATTGACGCTGGAATACCGATGGGTAAGGTGATGATGCGACCACACACATCGGGCGCATCATTCAGCAAGAGACCTGTTTTGAGCGCTGCCATTGTTACCGTGTAATCTGCACGGAAGCAGTCTTCATGCGCTTTGCCGGTTTCTCCGTTCAAGCCCGTAGGAATATCAATCGCAATAGACAATGTTCGTGAACGCCTGTGCTCGCGGACGTTGCGAAGAATATCCGCCGCTATCCCGCGCAGGCGCTCGCTTCCGCCATTCCCGATAAGTGCATCTATGATACAATCCGCATCCAGAGTTACA